>CAZXJC010000144.1:0-8280 GCA_964640885.1 uncultured Pirellulaceae bacterium
AACAGCATGGTGGCAGTCCCGGATTCTGTAGACGGCACAACCGCAGCGGCAGAGGTTGCTGAAACGACACCCACAAGTCATGAAGACTCCTCGACGCGACCAGTCTCGGACAGTGGCGCAGAAACCGTCGATCATTATGACTCGAGCGACATCAGTCAGCTAATCGATCAACCGGACACTCCATCCTCTGCTGTTCACCAGGCGTGGGAAGGTCAAACGCCTCCAGAACCTGTAACGCCTCAAGAAAATGCTGACCAACCAATGTTACCGACAGATGACTGGTCTTCCGCTGGCAGTCGTCAAATCCGACAGCGTGTCCTGATCGGCGGATTAATCACCATTTGCCTGGTAACCCTGGTCGCCATTGTTTACGTCCTTAGTAACAGCCAAGAAGAACAGCCGCCGATTGCCTCATCCAAACCGCCTGTCGAAGAACCTGCTCAGGTCGCAGAGCTGGATCCAGACCAACCGCCACCAGAGCAAAAAATCGATCCGGTCGAAGAACCAAAACCGGTGGAACCGCCAGCAATTGAGGACAATAAAGAAGAGGAAACGAAGGATCCACCAGCTACACCAGAACCACCTGGGCTAACGGCTGAACCACCTGCCGGTGAAAACGACCAAACGGACGCAGCCGAGTTATCACAGCTGCTGCAGGAATTTTCTCCGCTACTCTCAGACACTCCTTTTGACCAGCCGATCGCCAGTCAACCTGGTTCCGCCAGCTCTTTGCCCACCACGAAACTGCCCAAACCTCCATTGCGTCGCATCAGTGTAAAAAACTCTCTTAATTTTGCAATTGCCGAGTTCACGGTTACCGAACCAGTAGCACTCCATGATTTCCTGTTGCAAGTTTCAGCCGTGAGCGGAATCCCGTTTGAAATTGACCTGGCAGCCCTGGCCAGCAAGAACGTGACGCTTGACCTCCCCGTGACTATTGCGTTAAAGCAAACAACGATTGGCCAGTTGCTAGAGACCGTTTTACAGCCTCATGGCCTGGGCTTTATCGAGTCGGATCAGTCCCTAACCATTAGCCACCTGCCCGCGGAGGCTAAACAACTGACAGACGTAACTTATTCAGTAGCAGACCTGGCCTCAACAGACCCGCAACAACCGACCGACCTGGTCAACTGGATTCAATCCCTGGTTGCGCCTGGCAGTTGGGAAGCTGCTGACGCCGGCTACCAGATAAAACTGCAAAACAACCAGTTACAAGTCCGTCACCTGCCAGCAGTACAGTACGAGATATTTTGCTTACTGGGACGCTTACGCATGGCACGTAAAATCGCTCACCCTGAACCGACAGACAAGCGAATCGCGGCGATCTCCTTGACGCCCTCTGTCGAGCAGGCCGAGAAGCTGCTGAATGAATCGATAAGTGTCAGCGTCACCCGTAGCACACCAATACTCGAGATACTTACCCGCATCGAGCAAAAACTGTCCGTTAGATTCGTCCTAAATGGTCGTGCAATGCGTCAAAGTGGCTGGTCAGCACGTTCAGATGCGACCCTGGTCACCGATAATGAGACGCTGCAACAGTCACTTAATGTACTGCTGACTCCGATGGAACTAACAATGCGTGTGATCGATGCCAATACTATCGAAATCACTTCGCTGAAAGATGAACGGGCTCGTCGGGAAGTTGAATTCTATCCCGTGGCTCACCTAATCCAAAAGAATCGTTCTCCGGAACAGCTCATCCAGTTGATCCAGCAAAAGATAGGAGCCAACCGATTTGGCGATGATCAGGTCGACCAGCGGATACTCTTTGATCCCACCAGTAAGTACTTGATGATACGCGAATCCCAGTCAAATCACCGCAAGCTCAGCTACCTGCTCTCTTCCGGGTAATTCTGGCATCCGGATCGTTCGTGCAATCAGCTGCCAAGTTTCCGCTGCATGGCCTCGGCTATTCGCCGACACTGCTGCATCGTCTCTTCAAACTGCTCAAAGTTAAGCGACTGATACCCGTCACTGAGGGCCTCTTCCGGGTTCGGATGCACTTCCAAGATTAATCCATCGGTACCTGCCGCGATGCTGGCGGCTGCCATATCCGGCACAAGTGCCGTATGTCCGGTTCCATGGCTTGGATCTACAACCACTGGCAAATGGGTCTTTTGTCGCAAGTAGACCACCGTGGCCAGTGGAAGTGTGAAACGGGTATGGGATTCGAAGGTACGAATGCCCCGTTCGCAGAGCATTACCTGGGAATTCCCTTCGTTAAGAATGTATTCAGCTGCCAGCAACAACTCATCGATCGTGGCGCTCGCTCCTCGTTTCAACAAGACCGCCCGATCGGTATTACCCACTGCTTCCAGGAGTCGATAGTTCTGCATATTGCGCGCCCCGATTTGCAACACATCCGCATACTTGGCTACGAGTTCAACTTCATCGGTCGCCATGACTTCGGTCACTACTGCCAAGCCTGTCGCATCACGCGCATTAGCCAAGAATTGCAACCCTTTTTCTTTTAGTCCCTGAAAGCTATAAGGACTTGTCCGTGGCTTATAAGCACCGCCTCGCATAGCCTTTGCACCTGCCTTCTTAACGGCCTCGGCTGTGGAGAGAATCTGCTCTTCACTCTCGACGCTACAAGGGCCCGCAATCACACCGACGGTACCAGCACCCACGATCAGGCTACCTGCTTGAACACAGGTCGGTTCAGGCTTTACTTCACGACTGGCAACTTTGTAGGGCGCCAAAATCGGAACAACGTCAGCAACACCTGAAACGCTGAGCAGCGATTCTTTTGTCTGCTCGCGTTTTTCACCAATGGCTGCAACCACAGTCCGCTCGGTCCCCTGAATAACATGGGACTTAAGCCCTAGGGATTCTACGCGTTCTACGATGTGTTGAACTTCTTCGTCCGTCGCACCTTTTTTCATCACCACAATCATCGGTCACAACTCCTGGTTCAGCGAAACACCTGCCGGTTCAATTCCGGCCAGTGAGAGACAGGCCCCTTTTCGTATCTCCATTGTAGACAACGTCAGCAGACATTTAAAACGAACCTTGTCCGACATGGTGCGATACGAACTTCATTATGCCCAGACTGCACTTCAGCACAAGAGCGACCGTTGGACCGCTCGCCCATCAAGTGATCGGTAGCCGTTGATGATCTGGCGAGGATTACAAGTAATCCTCACGGACGGGATTAAAGACATCCAATGCTTTTACCGGCTGGTCACCTGCTACCGCGCTATGGACAACGCCTCCTGGAATTCGCCACAAGTCTCCTGGTTGAACGGTCTCCTGGTGATCACCGATCGTGAAGGTCAATTCACCTTCGACCAACAAGCCGACCTGTTCATGCGGGTGGCTGTGTGGTTCAACAACTGCACCGGGATCAAACTCAACAAGCGACAGCATCATCGCCTCTCCCGCGGCAGTATAGATATGGACCCCGGGAAATATTTCGTGATGGGAACAGGCGTCACGTTTAACAACAAAAGACTTCATTCGCAGATCCCTTCATTTGCAGCCAATTTTTAACCGTGGGACAAACGATCCTCCGATCAATCATCCCGTTTTTCCAGCGACTCCGAAATCCTAAGCAACCGATTGTATTTTGCCAATCGTTCGCTGCGAACAATCGAACCTATCTTGATCTGATCCGCAGCCACACCAACGGCCAAGTCGGCCAAGATATCATCTTCTGTTTCACCACTGCGAGCTGAAACCACTAAGGAAAAACCGGCAATCCGGGCTTGCTTGATCGTTTCCATCGTTTCGGTCAACGTACCTTTCAGGTTCACCTTGACCATCACGCTATTGGCTGCCTGTTCCCCAATCCCACGCGCCACGCGACTGACGTTGGTCGTAAATAAATCATCCCCAACCAGTTGAACACGATCTCCCAGGCGAGCAGTTAGCTTGGACCAGCCTTCCCAGTCATCCTCCGCCAATGCATCTTCAATGCTGGTGATGGGAAACCGCTCTACCCACTGTTCCAGACGATCAATCATCTGGTCGCTGTCGAGACAGGCATTGTTCTCGCTCCGTAACTGGTACTGACCATTTGGCTGCAGGAAATGCGAAGCAGCCACATCCAGGGCGATAGACATATCGGTACCAGGCTGCAAACCCGCGTCCTCGATAGCCTGCACAACGAATTCTACTGCCGCTACGTTGCCTGGCAATTTAGGTCCATACCCGCCCTCGTCACCGACCAGGCGGCCTTCGTAGCCCGCTTTTTGCAATCGCTCTCCCAGGCGACGGTAGACTCTCACAATCCACTCCAACCCCTGGGGGTAATTTGCAGCGCCACAAGGCATTACTAACACATCTTGAAAATCCAGGTTGCCACCCGCGTGTAATCCACCTGAAATCATGTTCGTCATCGGTAGCGGCATCCGTGGATCGACACCCTCCGAATCGGTTTCCTCCCCCGTCGTCAACTGCGCAAGCAGTAACTCGCTAAAATACTCGTAGAGGGGCTGCGAACGACCTAACGCTGCGGCCCGTGCCACGGCCAGAGAAACACCCAGAAGAGCATTAGCACCTAAACGCTGCTTGTTGGGTGAGCCATCCAAGTCCAGCAACTGCTGGTCGATCGCCTGCTGATCCTGGGCATCCTGACCACGTAACTGAGGGGCAATCACCTGTTTTACGTGAGCCACTGCCTGCAGTACGCCCTGACCATCGTAACGCTGCGAATCGTTGTCCCGGAGTTCACAAGCTTCGAACTGCCCCGTACTGGCCCCCGAAGGCACCTGGGCGCGAGCCCAACAACCACTGGACAACCAGACTTCGGCCTCCAGGGTCGGTTTCCCTCGGCTGTCCAGGACCTCCCGTGCAACAACTTCTTCAATCCTGCACTCGTGTGTCTTCTGCATACGCTCAGTCTTCCTCTAGCAACAAAATAAAATACCGTCGTCCGGTCAGTTGACCGGCCTCAAGGCAGCCACATCCGACCAGGTTGTTGCTTCGGACAGCAACAATTGGCGAGCCATCTTACGAACCTCATTACGATGCAACTCCGAGGTTAAATATTCTACTGGACTCTTGCCATCAACCCGTGCCAACAAGCAGGCCGCAAAATTGGCCACGGCACGGTGCTCTAAGCTCGCTTTGTCAGCAGCCGGCAATATCTCTTCCATACCCGCCCAATAAGCCTCCCAAAAGACTTCGATCAACTGCCAATACTGGTCAACTTTCGATTCCGACCAGATCCCCTTTAATACCAAGTGACTCAAGAAAAAACCTAAATCAAATGCCGGATCCCCAAAGTGGCCGACTTCAAAATCAACCATCATGAGCCCCTGTTCAGAGACTAGCAGGTTCTTCGGGCTATAGTCACCGTGCACTAACGAACAAACCTGCCTTTCCAGCGATTCGATGAGTTTCTCGATTGCTGGCTCCAAGTCTACGTGTTCCCGCAACAAGTAGCGGTAGTAGGGGTCAATCCGCAAGTCTCTAAAAAATTCTTGATTCTCCAGTTGCTGGCGAATCCCGTCATGCTGCCAGCTTTGACCATGCATTAAAGCCTGCAAGTCACCACAGCATTTAGCGAGCTGAGTGTCTCATCGAAATTGCAACAATTCCGATTTCCTAAGCGTTTGATTACGTGGAGCCGCTGTCATGGCATTAGCGAAATTGTCGCGATCCTGAAAAAGGATTTCGGGAACATGAATCGCAAGCTTCCCCACTTCGGACGACTGCTGCGACCCTGCCAGGAGCGATTGGCAAATCTCAAGCGTAGCGACTTCCTGCCAGCCACGCTGCGGGCTACAAAACCAGGGAGCCTCGACTTGCAACTGCTGCCGCGCTTGCTTGAGAACAAAATCCGGTCCAGCCTCAAGCGCTCGATGCACATAGAGCACGCAATTCGAAACTCCACCGGAGAGGGTTTCAATCGTGACGGATTCACCTTCGCGAAGGTGACCTTCATCTCGCAAGTAGGACTCAGCTGTCTGGACGTCGATGATCTGCATAGAGGCAATATCCGCACGTTGTACGGAAGCGTCAAGGCAGGGCCCAAGCCGGTAGCCTAACCAATTGCTGCAACTATCGTTTCGACTTCCTGGCGTTCTTGGCCCAAACAGCAACGACTTGATCGGGACTCCCCTGATAAATCGTGGAAAAAGCGTCCGAGAATTTGGCGCCACCAGAAACCTGTCCAAGAAAACGCGAAAACTTCTTACCGTCTCTCATCAGGTACTTGAGGAATCCGTAAGCCAATACATTCCCATCTTGCGGCGGTACTTTACCTTCCAGAAAAGCATCAGGCCGCTCGCTTCCAGCGAGTATTGTTGGCAACTGTTCATCCCACTTCAACGACCGCGCATCGTCCTTCACAGTTCGGGTTGCCAGTACCCGCCCGATTCCTTCGGAGAACCAGTTGGGAACCTTCCCTAAGCTAGCCACGTAAGCAGAACCTAATTGCTGGGCAATCAAGGCATCCACTGAGTACTCGTCTGAGCGAGGCGGTACCATCACTGCATAAGCATCGACGATATTGTATCGCCAGTGGCCGCGCCAAGACTTGGGAATCTCTCGCTTCTCGACCATCGAACCGAATTCACTGTAATCGTAACGTTGCTGGAAGAAATACAACGTCATGCGTCCTTTAATCAACGGTTTACCTGCCGGAGCATTAAGCATCGCACCCACCTTGACCGCTACTGCTTCCGCTTTACCAGCAAGTTCTTCCAGGCGGCCCGGCCCGATATTACCGATCAACAGAAAATTCTTACTTTCAACTTGTGCTGATTGAACATTCGACATGCTTAACCGCCAGTTTTGCTGGGCCAACTTTGCCCGATCAGCGCTCAACTGCTCATGCGAACCCATCTTAGCCCTGGCCAAAGCTGCCACCTGCCCCATCGCTTGCCCAGCGTCTGGACCATCAAACTTTGCTCCCTCGGCAATCCACTTCTCAATCTTGGCAATCACCGGGGTCGGCAAGGGTGGTTTACGTAATGGCATCTGTTGCCCGCCACCGGTCCCTTTGAGTTTCTTTACAAGTAAACTCTCTGCTGGTTTCCCGGGCAACACGGGCGGTCCACTCTGCCCACCCCGCAACAAAGCTTGAAATGAATTCAAATCAAAACGCCCGCTAGGTCGCCGCGACAGGCCGTGACAATTCACACAATTCTGCACCAGGACCGGCGCGATATCAGCAGAAAAACTGACGGTCTCTTTGCCAGTTGCCTGCATGACTTCCACCTTGGCAAGTTCACCCGCCTTGGTATTCGGGGCCAAGCTTGCCAAGTTTGTCTGTTTGCTCTCCGCGTCATAAACTGCACCCTCGTTAATCCACTTCTTCAACACGGTCATCTCGTCGGGAGTCACTTTCAGGCCACCGCGCGGCATGTCACCGCTCTCAATCACCTCAATAATGCGACTGCCGTCAGCATCCTTAGGAAAGATAACGACACCCTCGGGTGTCCCTTTCATCAGTGTCTCGAAATTTGCCATGCTGAACATGCCTCGAGCCGTGTTCACGTGACAGCGCCCACATTTGCTGACCAGTACCGGTGCCACCTGTTTGACAAAACTGATCTTCCCATCGGTCGGTTTCGGAGGCGTGGGAGGCGTAGGAGGGCTGTCAGTAGCTGACGGAATCTTAAGCGCCGGTAATTCAACTCCCTCAATCTCCAGTAAGGCATGAGCTTTTTTAAGCCCGGTAATCGTTCCCGCCATCAATCTCAGGACAACGGGATCTTTGGTCGCAGCCAGCTTTTCAACCCGACCCTGAATCTCACTAACCAAACGACCACTTTCCTTGAACTTGCCCTGGCTATAGAGGTTACCAGCCTTCAGCAAATCTTTACGGATCAAATTAATTTCCGTGCGCTGTTCCTTGGTCGGCGCTGCCAGTGTAACTGCTGAAAACCAGCTACCCAAAACAACTGTCCAACCCAATGTCAGCGTGATTAACCGTTGTGCCATACTTGACTCTCCAGCTCTATTGATCTGCCATCGTTCAAAAAGGCGCCCCGAGTATGATTCTCGAAATCGACTGGCCATCGGTGCAGCAAAACCTTCACAAAATCTACTGAGAACACCGAACTAAATCACCGACCGGTGATTTTCAAACGTGCCTTGATTATAGACAAGTCCCTGATTCGAGAACAGCTTGTCCTGAACGTCTAGCCCTCTCCCAGGCTTGATTAAATAACGCTTAAACCCGGTCAAAAGTACTCACCGAAGCTGCTAACCGGGCAATTCGCTTCAGAAAGGAAGAACTGTCAATCAACCTGCAGCCAGGTCAATCCGGGCGTTCCCCACCTGCCGTATCTCGCGGCTTCCCCGAAGAGGTCGTCGGTGCGGTGGTCT
>CAZXJC010000145.1:0-3601 GCA_964640885.1 uncultured Pirellulaceae bacterium
CCCCGACCCATCCCTTCCCACCCATCACCACCAGGATCGGCAATATGTTGGGAATTAAGGCGATGGTAGCGAGGGAAATACTTCGAAAAGCGAGCGTCATGAACAGTCCGATCCCCAGGCTGGCCACCAGGACACAGATCCACTGCTCCCGCAGCAGGCTCTTGATCAGGTTCGTTAACAGCACATAAAAACCAGTCACGGCCGGTCGCGCGGAGGGTCCAGTACTGGTGGTGGGAAATTCCTCGTCACTAATTCGCTCCACTTCTCGGATTAACCACTGCTTGTCTTCAGCCGATTGGCGTTCCCGACTGCGAAGCATGATGCGCAGGTAATGATCGCTCGGATTCTCTGGATCGGTACCCCGAATGGCTCGCATAAAACCGGGCATGGCAGTCTGCATCAGGACCGCGTTTTGCTCGGCGTTGAGCCCTTTTCCTATCGACTGCTGCTGCCACGCCCGCAGACCATCCACGAGACTCACAACACTCGTCAACGCTGGTGGCTGATTTGCGGTCTCCATTGATGGCATCTGCAGATCCCGTAAACGCTGCTGGAATCGCTCCACGTGAGCTACGTACGCTTCGTCTAACGCTGCGGGTGCCGGAACCAACAGGTCCCACGATCCCGCTCCCCCAAGTTGGTCTTCGATGAACTGATAGGCTCGGGCAAGTTCACTTTCCTGCTTAAAATTACGAGTAAAATCGGTCTCCAGTTGCAGTCGTGGCAAACCGGTAATAGCCAGTAGTCCGCTCACCAGGGCGACACCGGCAATCCATCTGCGTCGATGTCTGAGCCGCTCTGCCAGCGCTCCGAGTCCGCCAATCAACCGGTCCCGACCCCAGACGTAGCGGGGTGCCTGGTCCCGGGCGGCCAACAAAACCATTCCCGGTATAACGAGCAACACACTCAACAGGACCAGCAATGACCCGGCCGCCATCATGAGGCCAAAATCTCGCACCGGACCAATCCCAGCAACTAACAGAGCCGCGAAACCAACCGCGTCCGTGCAACAGGTCCAGAAGACGGGTGCCGCCAGGTAATGAACCGATTGTTGCAGCGCATCTGCAGGAGAGAGTTTTCGTGTTCGAGCCAACCGGTAACGGACAGCGATATGGACGACCGTGGCAATCCCGATGACCGTCACCAGGGCCATCAGCATGGAACTGACCATGCTCAGTTGCAGCTTCAGCAAGTTGAGTAGCGCCCGCGCCATTAACAGCGCAAACTGAACCACGACAACGGCAATCAAGGTCCAGCGAAGACTCTGAAAACAGACGAGTATTGCCAGAGCCAGCAGGCCGGTCGACAGCAGGCCCAGCTTACGGCCATCTTCTTCCACGAAGCGAAAACCATCCACGACCATTACCGGTTCGCCGGCGAGCATCCCGGCTGGCAAATCGCCTGGAAGATTCTGGGAAATTTTCCGAATATGTGAAACCGTCTGCGGGCGAGAAACTTGAGCCACCGATTCTGGTTGCAGCATACAGATGACGGCAGCTGTTTTGCCATTTTCGCCATGCGTCATCCCTTGAAACATTTCCAACAAAGACTGCGCCAGCGGATCTTCCTCGGCCAAAATTGGGACGGGTGACAACGGCTGGCGAGTCGTGAACCGCTTGACAATTGCCAGCTTCTTCAACATGTCATCAAGAACCGCCAGGCTCATGATATCCTCGATACCCGGGACATCCTGTAACTGGTCCGTCACCTGGCGAAGCCGGCCGATCCCGGCTCCTTGTGGATCCATTAAGTCATCGTCCTGGTAGACGAGCAGGATCACTTCGTTGCCACCAAACGTCCTTTGCATTTTATGCAAGGGTGGCAGCAACGGGTCATCCGCGGAAAACATGTTCTCCAGCGAACGGTCAAACTCCAAATTGGTTGAGAGTGGTAGCGCGCAGGCAGTAATTGCCAGCGCCAGCAACAGCATTGGCCAGCGCCAGGCCAGCAGTTTCGTCGCTATCTTCTGCCCCACGATTCAGTTCACTCCAAAACCAGCCGGGAATCCAGATTGACCCCAAAGCCGCGGGCATGTTATCCACTACATCAGCCGGGTGGGCTCAATTCACCAATGGTACAATAGACCTCCCCGACGTTTGATCATCAAGTTGACCCCTGCCTCATCCGATGACTTCACCTTCACAAACCCGACGCCTTGACAGGAAACTGCTCACCGTGCTGCTGCTTGGACTGCTGGTCCGTGGCGCAGTTCTCTGGCAATACCGTGACACATTAACACGCGACGACGACAATTACGGAGAAATCGCGACCAATCTGCGCCAACAATCCATCTTTGGCCTCGGCCAGGACGCAGCCACGCCGACCGCCTTTCGGCCACCACTCTATCCACTACTGCTGGCCGGCACCATGATGACTGAGAGAATCTCGCCGCTGCAAGTTGGCCTGCTCCACCTGCTGCTCGGGCTCTGCACCATCATGCTGGTCTACCAGTTAGCTCGGCAGTATTGTTTTCCCCGGGCAGCGCCAGTAGCTGCACTGCTCGTAGCGATCGATCCAATCCTGTTGTACCAGTCAACACGGATCATGACCGAAACCCTGGCGACCCTGCTGGCGGCGGCCTCGCTCTACTTCCTCTCCCGCCTGAGCCAGCAGCGCCGCTGGACCACCGCATTGATCAGCGGCTGCGTCCTCGGCTTAAGTATTTTATGTCGACCCACGTTCCTGGTTTGGCTTCTGCTGTGCCTCGTGGTCCTCGTTGCCTTAGAACCCAAATGGCGACAGCGCTGGCAACTAGGAGGTGCCCTGCTCGCTGGCGCAATACTGATCATCGCCCCATGGACCATTCGGAACATGATGCAATTTAACCGTCCGATTGCACTCACCACTCACGGTGGCTATACGCTGCTCTTAGGGAACAATCCCGTTTTCTATGAACACCTGGAACAACAACCCTGGGGGAGCGTCTGGCAAACAGAAGAAGTTGACCGCTTCAAACAAGGTCTTGAAAAAATGCGCCCCGACGGGGATCCAACGATAGACTACTGGTCACCCTCCACGGTGACAGAACCGACCGATAACCGACCTACCACCGAATACGAGCGAGACCGCTTTGCCTATCGCGTCGCCAGGCACCAAATCGGCCAGCAACCAAAAATGTTTCTGCTCGCGAGCCTGGTCAAAGTTGGTCGACTCTGGTCCCCCCTGCCACACCAAATTGATCCAGCCGAATCAAAACGGGGTCGCTGGCTCCGTTACCTGATCGCTAGCTGGTATAGCGCGAGTTACCTGCTAGCACTCATCAGTCTGTACCGGTTACGGGGCGCCGTCGCGCGGCAGCCATGGCTCTGGGGGCTGTTGCTAGTGATCACACTAACTGCAGTCCACACTTTGTTTTGGAGCAATATACGCATGCGTGCGCCACTGGTTCCTTGGATTGCGTTACTGATCGCCACCGGCTGCGCTGGGAAGGCTGGCGGGTCTGGTCAGCAAGCGCCTCTGGAAGCCGCCACGCGGCCTCCAGAAACGGACCTTAAATCGTGAGCAGTCAATGCTTTCGGAGTCTCCGGCCCGGGCTGGATTTGGCTTGCTCCGGATAGCCTCCCTCCCTATAATCCGCCCTGCTTTTCAAGCACGGAACGCT
>CAZXJC010000146.1:0-2665 GCA_964640885.1 uncultured Pirellulaceae bacterium
TGAATAAGAATTTCGCTTTCCGTATCAATCTGGCTGGTGGCTTCATCCAGGATGAGGATTTCCGGATCCCGTAAGATGGCTCGAGCTAGTGCAATTCGTTGTCGCTGACCGCCGGAGAGCTTACTACCTCCCTCGCCAACCATGGTCTGGTAACCATCGGGCAATTGCTGGCTGATAAACTGATCCGCTCGGGCTTGTCGGGCGACAGCGACAACTTCATCTTTGGTGGCATTCGGAGAACCATAACGAATGTTGTTGAGTACCGTGTCATCAAACAACAGGGTTTGTTGACTCACAATGCCAATAGTTTTCCGAAGATCACTGAGGCGATATTGTTGTATGTCGATTTCATCGATCTTGATGGAACCGGCTACTGGATCGTAGAAACGCGGAATCAAGTTTGCCAGGGTGCTTTTGCCACAACCATTAGGTCCCACGATGGCGATTGTTTCGCCCTGCCGGATGGTGAGGTTTAGTTGTTTGATGACAGCCTGGCCAGGCGTGTAATGGAAGTCAACATTCTGGAACGTCAGTACTTGTGGCTTGTTTGCCAGCGGTTGTGGATTTTCAATTTCACGAATTGCCGCTTCACGGTCCATTACTTCATAAATACGCTCGGCCGCTGCGGCACTGGTTTGCAGTGAAGCAAATACGTCGGCCAGCTTTCGCAAGGGATCACTAGCTCCAATCAGCAAGGCATAAAAGGTGATTAGTGCCCCGAAACCAAGTGGGCGAACTGACATGCGTATGCCAAACAAATGCGTTTGCTGGTTGAGGACCAGGTAACCACCGGCCAGCATAGCCAGGCAGATAATTGAAATTCCCATCAATTCCGTGGTGGGTCGGATCAGTGAGTTGTATTTGACAATCCGCATCGCCCGTCGGTAGTAGTTCTTGGAAGTTTGATGAAATCGCTGCCGCTCATATCGTTCCATCGTGAATGCTTTGACGACCTTGATTCCAGAGAAAGTCTCGCTCAAAACACCATACAAGTGTGTCATTTCTTCCATCGCCCGCCGGCTGGCGCGTTTGATGGCCTTCGCTAAACGACTGACCAGGTAGATCGCTAAAGGTGCCATGATGAGTGACAATAGCAGCAATCGCCAGCAAATCATCCCAGCACCGATCAGACAAACTGTCATTTTTAGAGGTTCACGTATCGTCTTTCCAATCAGTGTTGAAATGCCACGAGTTATGGCTGCCATGTCATTGGTGAAGCGAGCCATCAATTCCGCTGTATGGTCCGTTCCAAAGGTACTCAGGTCCAATCGTAGCGTGTTGCGATAAAACTGTTTGCGCAAGTCAAAGGTAGCCAATTGTGCAAGACGTTCCACCAACACGATATTCCCAACCAGGAATAAGTCCTTGATGAGGGTGCCCGTGATCAAGAGGATTACAACGATCACTAGTGTCGAGAATGGTGTGACAGGCAGATAACGATGCGCATACGGTTGGACCCGGAGAGCCCAGTCCAGCGATTCTTTCTCGGCGGCTAATTTTGTTTTGGCGTTTGCTAGTGTCTGCTTCAGTTCCGCCCGCCTGGCAGCAGTGATTTCCTCGCTACCATTGAGCAATTGCTGGTAATGAGCGATTTGCTCCTTCGTGTTACGGGATGCGACGGTAAGTTCAGCAACCTCCTCATCCGCCCACTGAGGTACTGATTTGTTCTGAAAAACGACCTCTATAATTGGGTAGACCGTGCCAATATTCGCACTCCATAAGAGAGCAACTCCCAAACAACAGCCAATCGACCCGGCAATGGTCCAACGGTATGGAGAGATGTGACGAATAGCACGAAAGAAACTTCTCATGGTGAATCCATTCAACCCAATAGGATCTACGCTCCCACGGCCCAACCCTTCCCTGGGTCGCTTCAACTTTTACCAGATGCGCTTCTGTGGGCCAAGATCGCGTGCACAGGAAGGCCGTCTCGGGATCTGTAATCATGATCCGATCGGGCACCCCTGAGGCTTATGTGCTAGCAGTATCGGTAACGTTTTTTCCGCTTCCTGGTGGAATTCCTGCGGGACCCTGGGACTAACTAAACCTTGCTGGTTATAGGGAGTTTAAGGGAACTAGCTGACATAACGATTTGTTCAATTTTAACTCCTGTAACGCCGATGATCGTAGCAGAACCGTTTTTGCCCAGACTTATTGGTGTGATTCGCTGCGGCAGCCGTCTTGGACCTGGTGATCAAAGAAAGTTACCGATCATGAAATCTGCATTTTTCTCTTTGCTAGTGATAGGGTTGCTTTGTAGCAGTGGCTGTTATCGCAACCTGGCCTGTAAGTCGTGTCAACAGTCGGAAACGGCGGGCGTGGTAGCACCGGGAGGGGTAACCCCTGCTTCGTTTGGTGTTGCAGAGGGAGAGGGCCGAATGGTCGGTCGAGGAGCGCGTGGTCAGGGTGGTTATGTTCCACAATTACCACCGGGTTACGAGCAGGCCATGCAGGGACCGGCAGGTCCTCCCACGGCTGCTTATGCCTATCCCTATTACACCATTCGTGGCCCAAGGGATTTTCTCATGAAGAACCCGCCAACGATCGGACGTTAATAAGTCGTCCAGCGAGTATTGATGGCTGCTGTTGACCGTCTGTCGGATCAGTCTTCGAATTGGCCGACAATCAAGGTCACGTTTTGTCCGCCGAAGCCAAAACTGTTATT
>CAZXJC010000147.1:0-5557 GCA_964640885.1 uncultured Pirellulaceae bacterium
GATCACAAGCCACTCTTCTGGGCACTCAACTACTATACACCGGCTCAAAACCTGCAGGACGGCTGGGGTGAGCACTGGGGTACCTCGAATGCATAATTATACGGTTCGTTTAGCGTGCTGATTCCCGTTTATGCATCCCTCTTGATCCCCACGAACATAGCAATTTCCGGTGATGATAAACGGTTCCTGGAACGGACGGCAAAAATCCAGGTTGGCTTACTGATCTGTGTTTATTCGCTCAGTTACGCACCCGCGATTCTCAACCTGCAGCTGTACCAGGACAAGGATCACCAAATTCTTTGGCAAGGGAGCCAGGCCGGTTTGTTGTTCTACTTCGTCCTGCTTGTTCAACTGGGTGATATTTTCCAGTACAGCTGGGGTAAGCTGGTCGGTCGACGGGTCATTGCTCCGAAGATTAATTCCAGCCGGACCTGGGAAGGATTGATCGGTGGGGTGGCTACTACTGCGATGATCGCTGCCTTACTCTGGAAAGTGACCCCCTTTAGATTCCTGGAAGCTGCCTGCATGGGAGCGGTGGTGGCGATCATGGGATTCGCCGGTGGCATGACGATGTCAGCCATTAAACGGGATCGGGGCGTGAAGGATTACGGAACCCTGGTACAAGGACACGCTGGGGTCCTGGATCGGATCGATTCACTCTGCTTTGCGGCGCCCGTCTTTTTCCACTTTGCCATCCATCGCCCATTCCTCTGGGTCTAACTTCCCACGCCTGGCAAGGTCTAACGCATGAACGGCAACGGACCGGAAACCCGTGTCCGCTTCGGCGGCGCAACGATCGCCGGTTCCGTCGCACCACTGGTCGGGATTTCGACCCGTGGAATCTGTGACCAACTGGGTGGAGTCGGCAGGCCGTTGCTGTTGCTGGTGACAGGTGCTGCCAACTGCTGAGGGCGGCTCAATTGAGTCGCCTCGTTGCCAGCAGATTGGCGCCGGTACCAACTGCCACCGCTGGTCGTTAGCTGGCTCGTGGAAGCTGGCGTGGCGGTTCGGGTAGCATCCGCTCGGGTGCTGGCAATCCGTTGCCAGTCCATGGCGCCGGTCCGCGATTGCCAGCCGTCAGCTGCCACGGTACCAGTTGCTGAACGTTTCGTTGCTACCAGGCTGGTTTGCCTGGCCTGGGCAGCCGGCAGGCGACTTCCCTTGGCGACCCAGTCGACCCAGGAGAGTTGCAACTCCGAGAGATCCTGGTAACCGTAATGCTCCCGCGTTGCTTCGTCCCAGTTCTTGCTTCGCATACCACTGCCGAGATAACGAATGAAATGTTGCTTTCCTCCCTGGGCCAGCAAAAAACGTGACAGCGAGTAACCCTGGGAATACAAAGGCAGGATATCGTGTGGATAGTCTTTGAGATGATACATGCGGTTAAAGGGGAGCGCCCGCCCCGTCTTCAAAAAACGGATCAGGTACTGGTCCTGCTTGGCCCGCTCCGAAGCATGTTCGACTGTCGTGCAGGCCCCTTCGTCTGCCCAGCGGGGAAGCGGGCGGCCAAAGTGAGTGGCAAACACGGTGTGGGTAATTTCGTGAGGTAAAACGCTGTCCAAGATCCGCTGCCGCGATCCCTGGATCGTCATTTGCCACTGGCCAGGTTGACCATTGCTGAAGACAAAACTGGTGACGCCGCCGGCGCCGAGTTGAGCACTGGCGTGCACACGGATCGGACAAGGCTGCGGCCAGTCGGGTAACTCCTGGCCCAACCACTCAAGGGCCATCTCCTTGCGAAAGGTTTCTGCCGCCAGGCAAACTTCCTTCGCCAACGGGGCAGTACTTGCCGTGACCAGGAAATTCTTACTCCGGTGACTGGCACCGAGTGACATGACAATAGCGACCCCTAACAGGCCGTAGCGAAGACGAGCGTCCATGCTCGATGTGACTCCCTTGAAATGGGTGGTGCGAACAGTCACTTCCTGTGACCGTTAACTTGCTCAAGAAGGTTGATTGGGAAGTGCCCTTGCTGCGACCAGTACGGTCGCTAAATGCTCCCCCTAAAAAACCTTCCAACCATGCCGGCAAACCGTTCTGGAAAACATCGAAAACAGCCTGCCTGGCCCGTAAGATTTAACAAGCCTACCCGATCGCTGTTCGATTCACCTAGACTGATTTTCGGACTCTTGTAGAAGTGCTAGCAGTGACTCATTGGCTTCCGGAAATCGATACTCTTTTAAGGCCTGCCTGGGGATCCAGCGGAAGGGAGTTTGGGGAGAGGGGCTGTCAGCTAGCGGCTGACAGTTGAAAAAATAGAGCTGCAGCGTTCCATGCTCGTAGGTGTGCTTTACGGTTGGGTATTGTCCGACGATTTGGACATGGAGGCCTGTCTCTTCCAGGCATTCGCGGATGGCTGCCTGTTCGGCCGTTTCGTCCGGCTTGATCTTGCCGCCCGGGAATTCCCAGTAGCCGGCCAGGACCTGGTCATTGCCACGGGGACCGGCCAGGAACTGGTCCTGGTCTTGTACGACGGCGATGGCGATTTGCTCGATTCCCGTCATGGGAATCGCTCCTAGGACTGGACCCGGTCGAGCAGTCGACCTGGCGATCCCATGGCGTTGTACCCGCCGTCATTGTGGAGGATTTCTCCGGTGATCCCGTCTGACATTTCGGAGAGTAAAAACGCTCCCGTGCGGCCCACCTCATCGTGGGTAATGTTACGGGCCAGTGGAGCCATGTGTTCGTAGAGGGCCAGCATCTCGTTGACGCCGGCGGCCGATCCGGCCAGGGTCTTGAGGGGTCCGGCGCTGAGGGCGTTGACCCGAATGCCTCGGGGGCCGAGGTCATAGGCCAGGTAGCGAACGGCCGCTTCCAGTGCTGCTTTACAGATTCCCATTACGTTGTATCCGGGCACACATTTTTCGCCACCAAAATAGGTCATGGCGGCGACTGCTGCGTTGTCACTAAAAATATCCTTGGCGGCATTAGTGACGGCGATCAGGCTATAGGCACTGATCTCCATCGCCATCTTAAAACCGTCGCGACTGGTTTCGACGGTGTCACGATTGAGATCGTCCCGGTCGGCGAAGGCGATCGAGTGGAGCAGGAAATCGATCTTGCCAAACTCCTCGGCCGCTTTCTCCATCACGGCTCGGATGTCATCATCGTTTTGCACATTCATGGGGACCAGGAAGCGGGCATTTTCATAGCCATCGGTACATTTGCTGACCCGGCGACGGTTTTTCTGTCGTTCGTCATCAGGCCGATCGGGGAGGTGACTGAGTCCACATTAGCCCCCTTCTTCCAAAATTTGCTTGGCGATGGCCCAGGCGATGGAACGGTCGTTAGCAACGCCGAGAATTACCCCTTTTTTTCCTTCAAAGAGACCCATGGTTGTTTGTTTCCTTTTATAGTTTGGCAAGGATTGCTGTAGTCGTCTGTTTCAGAACGTACCAGAATAGCGGTTTTAGGGCATTTTTACTACGGGATTCGGACGGTCCGCTGGTAACGGGCTGCTGCTCCCCATGTTGCGGTTTCGATTCCTGCCTGTCTCAAAGTGACTACAGGGGCTGCTGGTTTTCGAGTAAAATCGACCACAGGTGGCATTGTTCAAGGCAGTGATCGGTGGGGTACATGTCGTATGGGGCGAACAGTTGATTCATGGCAGGCGGGAATTTTGCGCTGGGCTGCCCAGGCAGAATCGCCGGATGGTTCCGCGCTGGCAGAGTTATTGAGACCATTGGCCCGAGAGTGGGGAGTTGCCTGGCTGGCAGTGGCTTCGGCCCAGCGGGGGAAATGGTCACTGGTGGCCGAGTCTGGTTCTTCTGACGGTTTGCCACTTGATCTGCTGGCGGAGGTTTTGGACCAGGGGAAAATGGTGCAGGTGGCTGAGACGGTGGCGGCTCCTTTAACCAGTGGCGGGAACCGCAGTGACGTGCTGGTGGTGACTGGTTTAGACCTGAAGGAGGTCGCTCGCCGGGACGAGTTTAACTTATTGCTTGAGTTATTGCAGTCGGGACGGGAGGCGGTTCGCGGTCGCCTGGTCGCTTCTCAACGAGCAGAACGGCTCGAAGCGTTACTGGAGATTGCCGGACACTGGCATCAGATTAAGCGGATGGATCTTTTGCTGGTCCAGATTGCGGAGGCGGCGACACGGCTGCTGGATGCTGAGCGGGCTAGTATTTTCTTGTGGGATCGTGAGCAAAAAGTCCTGGTTGGCCATCCTGCGTTGGGGACTCCTGATCGGGAATTGCGGATTGCCGATAATGCGGGGATTGTTGGCCACGTGGTGCAGACTGGAGATTTACGCCGCCTGGACTTGGAGGACGATGCGGGCGAGGTCGATCGTCGCGTCGACCAGCAGTTGGGTTTCCAGACGCGGACGTTGTTGTGCTGTGCGTTGAATGGCAGCAACGACCAGCGGCTGGGTGCTTTCGAGATGATCAACAAGCGGGAGGGTAATTTCACGGACGAAGATGAAATGGCTCTGCTTGAATTGGCAGAGCAAGCTGCCCTGGCACTGGAAGGGACGCACGAAGTCGACCGTCTGCTCAAGCAGCGAGTCCAGATGACTGAGGAGGCAGCCGAGGGGATTCAGTTGATTGGTGAGAGCACGGCGATCCAGGCGTTGCAGACGACGGTGGAGCGGGTCGCGGGAACTGACCTGGCGGTTTTAATCCTGGGTGAAAACGGAACGGGCAAGGAGATCATCAGCCAACTGGTTCATTACTTGAGCCATCGCCGCCAGGAACCGCTGGTGGCGGTCAATTGCGCGGCGTTGACTGAAACGCTGCTGGAGAGCGAGTTGTTTGGGCACGTGGCGGGCGCTTTTACCGATGCGCGGGAATCGCGGGCCGGTAAGTTCGAGCTCGCTTCCGGGGGAACACTTTTCCTGGATGAGATTGGTGAGATGAGTCTCAGTGGTCAGGCTAAGCTGCTGCGGGTCCTGGAAGAGAAGGTGGTGGTTCGGGTGGGCGGATCGTCTCCGATCACGACCGATACCCGGGTAATTGCGGCGACCAACCAGAACCTGAGCGAGATGGTTCAGCAGAAACGTTTTCGCGAGGATCTTTTCTTCCGTTTAAACGTGGTCAGCCTGGAGTTGCCGCCACTACGGGAGCGGGACCAGGACGTGTTGCTGCTGGCGGAGTTCTTCTTGGAGACCTTTTCACCGCAGGCCCGTCGCAAGGTGCCTCGGCTGATGGCTTCGGCCAGGAAGCGGTTGTTGAGTCATGCTTGGCCGGGGAATGTTCGTGAGCTGCGTAACTTGATGGAGCGGGTGGTCTACCTGGTGACCGAGGAGAAGATCGAGGCGGAGCATTTGGATTTTGTCTTAGCGCCGGAGCGTGAAGGGTCTGCTGTGTCACTTGATTTGCCACTCAACGATGCGACCCGCGATTTCCAGGTGGAGTACATTGGCAGCCAGATTGATCGAGTGCAGGGGAACATGACGGCGGCGGCCCAGCGGTTGGGTCTGCACCGGTCGAATTTATATCGCAAGATGCGTCAGCTGGGGATGGAGACGGGAGAGCCTGAAGGAGGGTAGGGGGGCTCCCCTTGTGATCTTTGGGGGGCGCGTTACGATACGAGAGTGGCGCGCCGGTTGTAATTTAGC
>CAZXJC010000148.1:0-3732 GCA_964640885.1 uncultured Pirellulaceae bacterium
CTGCAACAGCAATCTTATCCAGTTCGACCTTCGCTGCTTCTAACTGGCCACCTCGGAGAGAAGCAAGAGCCATTTTTAACCCTGTCGGCGCCTCGGCCAGGGAAACTCGATCAATTTCATTGACCGGGTATTTGCGATCCAGGGTATTGATGGTGACGGTAATCTCAGCCGCCGTCATATTGGTAATAACTCCACGGACGGGAGCTCCCTTACCCAGATAAATCTGATCTGCGACCTGTGCATTCAAAGACGACACACTCGTCAGCAGGCTGAGCATCATCGTCAGCATTAATAGGCTCAGCTTTTTCATGGAACTCTCCTTTGTAAAATAACTTCGATCCGTTGGCTCGCTGGCCAACAGATCGCCAGGCAAAATTGCAATTCTCGGGATTTCTAACTCAAAACCACAGTATACGTTTTTCCAAAATCAAGTGAATCAATCAGGTTGCCGATTTAGGTAACCCCGTAGTTTTTTCACCCAACTCCTTTTGAATTCTTATCAGCAGGGTATTGTAGCGCTGCTGCCACTGCTCCCCTCCCATTGCTGGGTAAAGCTTGTAAGTGTTCAAGACTTCCGTTTTGGCATACCGCATATACTTCTTGCGATCTGCCGATTTCGACTTCTTACGCAACGCGTATTTGTACCGGCAAACTGCCATGTTGTAGCGAGCTTCATGAAACTGTTCCTGAAACTTTGGGAGATATCTGCCCGTGACCTTACCCAACTGACTCCAACCCCAAACCGTATTACGCTTGGTCTTCGTATTTGGAAAACCACCTGCAATCGCCTTGAGATATTGTTTCTCCCGATCGCTAGTGGAAAGCTGGGTGTCATCCCCCCAGAGCTGATAAGTCCGGGCAGCTTCTATTTGAACATCCAACATCGTGCTCTTGGAAACCAGGATCTCATGGAACAGATCGATTGCTCCCTGGTAGTCACGCAGTTGTCGCTTCGCCTTAGCCAGGCGCAACTGCAGACTCAATGCGATGCGCTGACTTTGAGCCGGATCTGGGTTGAGGAATTTAGGATTCGACTTGGCCGTGCTAACAATAGCCTCATAACTCTTAATGGACTTATCGTAGTACTGCTTAGCCTCTGCAGTCAGTTTCTTACTGTCAGTGTCAAAGCCTTTCCCTACACTATAAAGAGTCTCCGCAACCCAGTTCTTGACGTTAAACTCGTTCGAGTTACGACCGACCTCTTCCAGGAACGTCTCAAAGCCCTGCGCCAATGTTTTTTTCTCGGCAACCGTCTTGCTCAAAGCCAACTGGGACTCCAAGTCACGGGCCAAACTGTAATAGATCGAGACCAGCGTTTCGCTACCCGTGGGCGAGCTGCCCACGAGCGTCTTCAGGGATGCCATGACATTCTTGGCTTTCTGAATATTCTGGGCCGGGTCCTTAGAACCGGGCAGGGTGCCAATGTAAGCCCGTAATCCCAACATGTGAGAATCTTGCGAAAAACGACGGAACATCGCCTCGCTACCAAAAAGAGTCGCTCCCTTAGCAACGGGCTGTTGAGCAATAGCCAGCACACCGGTTCCCGGGGCTTCCATCTGGCTGACGGCCTTTTCTGGTGCTCCAGCTTCAACGTGATACTGACTCAGCGCTAAGACTGAAAGTGCCAGGGCTGCACTCGGCTTGGCAGACTTACCGATCCGACCGAGCCCTTGTTGCAGGTACTCGGCAGCCAACCCACGATTAGCCGTCATTTCCTGCTTGAGGGTCTCTAGTTCAGCGGCTCCGGGCGATTCTTCCTGCAACCCGCGAAATCTCTTGGCCTGGACCCGATACTGTCTCCAGATCTCTCGGCCAACCCGCAATTCCATGTCGGCCCGTGACTGGTGTTTTTCCGGCAGGGCCTTGATATAAGTAATGGCCTCTTGCACGTTGCCTGCTTTCAGTAACTCGGGGATCAGCTTAACACGAGCATCAATAGTCTCCGGAGATTCTGGCCAACTTTCCACCATGTATTGTGCCACGCTGGCGAGCCGGGAGTTTTCGAAATCCCGATCTGCTGGCGCTTTCAGCAATAGCAACTGGTGGTAGGCCGACAGAGCAATTTTAGCTCCCTGTTTCGCACCGGTACTTTCCGGATATCGCCTCGCGAGAAATTCACCAAGCATGGCTGCATCGTAGAACTCTTTCATCTGGTAATTACAAAAAGCCATGTAGTAGTAGACGGTTTGGATCTCGCCGACTGGTGTTTCCTCGTCGACAAACTGGAGTGCTAATCGATACAACTCAACAGCCCGAGGCAAGCTGCTGGCCACCTTCTTTTCCGCCTCGGTCAGTTGCTTTTGCAGTTCCGCTTTTACTTCCGCATTGGTCTCTTCCTGCAAGCGGCCTGGTACGACTTGCAATACCAGCTTGGCGGTCGACCAGCCATCAATGGCCTCTTTAGCAGCATCTTTGGCTTCGGCAAATGTCTCAGGAGTCTCTTCAGGCGCGTCAGCAGTGTTATCGCCACCAGGCATCTTGGCCAACAGAGCTCTCGCCTGATCCTGGTAATCTCCGCTAAAACGAGCGACGTCACGAGCCAGCTTACGAGCTTGAATCTGAGACCGTCGGACTTGTTTGTCACTTGGATTCTCAGCCTTTAATTTGTCCGAGTAGAGCAGATGAGCTTCGGCCAGTAATAATCGCAATTGGAGCCACTCCGGGTTGTTCGTCTCGTTGGGACGCATGTCTCCAACCCACTCGTCCCCCTGGGTAACTGCCTGGGCATACTTCTTCTGCGACTCGTCCAACCAGCATTCCATTGCGAGCACCAGGGCGGTTGTTTTTACCTCGCGAAAAGCGGGGTTCTCTGGCTGCTGTAAAATCTCGTTCAGGTAACCGAGCGATTCCTTTAGTTGCCCCAGTTTCTTGTAACAACGTCCTTGGTAAACACGCGAATAGACGCCCGCGTTCAAAGACCGATACTTGGTATAGATATCATCAAACTGCTTAGCGGCATCGTTCAAATATTTTTTGTATTCGGCGCTTCCTGGCTCCAACGTGTCTGCTGTTTCCTCGAGAATCAAGGCTCCCAGCAACTGCAGTTGCAAGTAGTCTTTCCGCAATTCATTGCGAACAGCGATCTCTTTCTGCTGCTCCTTGTTCTTGGGATCAAGCGCCGCCTTCATTCCCTCCAACTGCTTCTTGATGGTTTCCTTGGAAGCCATGAAAACCTTGTGCGATTCCAGGTAGTGCTTCCGTGCTGTCGCTAGCAACTCGGCCTTACGACTACTCTGGGAGGGAGTATTGGCCCGTTTAACGGCGCTGCTGGCTCGTAATTGCAGCAAATTGCCCAACTGCGAGTTGGCCTTCGTCCTGAGCGGATGGTCTGTATTTTTTCCAACAAACTCCTTGATGAAAGCCTCGGCGCGGTCGAGCTGTTTACCACGGGCCTCGTAGTTGGCAATCGTGGTCGATCCCTGAATCAGGGTAACGGCCCGTTCATACGGAAGTCGTTGTTTGAAGTCTGCAGAAACCTGTGGATCGTCGGCCAGCCGACTAAGATACTCTTCGGCCATGTCGAAGTAGCGGTTTTCACGCAAGGAATTCAAGAACTGGACATAGGGTTCCTCGGCAACCGTGACCCCAGTCAGGAAAGTCGAAAGACCACTCCACACCAGGATGACCAACAACGCCAGACGCCCACTGTTTTTCTTCATAGCTTCTATCCCATTCGTAGAACCGCAGCCCGATCAAATTCCCTCTTCACCGCTCACGGGCAATTCAAGTAGA
>CAZXJC010000149.1:0-6615 GCA_964640885.1 uncultured Pirellulaceae bacterium
GCTTGCAGCAGTTTTTTGGGGCCGAGGGTTCTGCCAAAATCGTTCCGTAGGCAGGCTTTTCTGGCTGATTTATCGCCGCGTCAGTCCTTGCCAACGCCCTGTAATCAAGGTACTTTCAGGGATTCTCAACTCCTCTAGGAACTGCCGGGATGATTGCTGACACTCTGCCACCGACGTTGCCTGAGAATCAACGGATCGTGATCACGGGAATCGGTCTAACGGCTCCCAATGGGAACAATTTGCAGGATTATCGCAATGCTCTGCTCAACGGTTCCAGTGGGATCCAGGATTACGAAATCCGTTACGTGGGTAAAACGCTGGCTGGGATCTGTGATTTTGACGCGACACTTTATCAACCGCGAAAGGAAATTCGTCGCGGTACACGTGCGGGTAGTATCGGTATTTATGCGGGGCACGAAGCGGTCGTTGACGCTGGACTGGACTGGGAAAACGTTGACAAGTCTCGCGTCGGAATCTACCTGGGAGTTACCGAGCACGGTAACGTCGAAACTGAGAATGAAATCTACGAGCTAAAGGGTTACGACTACGATACAAGTTTCTGGTCGCATCATCATAATCCCCGTACGGTAGCTAATAACCCGGCTGGTGAAGTTGCCTTGAATATGAATGTGGTTGGTCCGCATTACACGATTGGTGCTGCCTGTGCCGCGGGTAATGCAGGACTGATTCAAGGTGCCCAGATGCTACGACTGGGGGAATGCGACACGGCCATTGCCGGTGGGGTATCTGAGAGCGTTCATACGTTTGGGATTTTTGCCAGCTTTAAGAGCCAGGGCGCTTTGGCCCAACACGATGATCCGACTCGGGCAAGCCGACCGTTCGATGTAAATCGCAATGGCATTGTTGTTTCCGAGGGGGGGGCGATCTGTATTTTAGAACGTTTAGATGATGCCAAGCAGCGGGGGGCAAGAATCTATGGTGAGTTGGCTGGCTACGCCATGAACACCGATGCAACGGATTTTGTCTTGCCGAATCCGGAGCGTCAGGCGCAGTGTGTCCAGTTAGCACTCAAACGAGCTGGCCTGCGGCCCGATCAAATTGATGTTGTTAGCACGCACGCGACGGGGACTAGCAGTGGAGATATTCAGGAATGCACTGCCTTACGAGAGGTGTTCGGGGCGGCGACGACGACATCTTTCAATAATACCAAGAGTTTTATCGGGCATTGCATGGGAGCTGCTGGTGTTTTGGAGTTGGTTGGGAACCTCGGTTCATTCCAGGATGGCACCTGTCATGCCACGATTAACGTCGATGACTTGGATCCCGGCTGCGAATTGCCCGGATTGGTCCTAAATCAGCCGCGAGAAGTTGGTCCGGTCGAATATATTTTGAACAATTCTTTTGGTATGTTAGGAATTAATTCTGTGGTAATTGTAAAGCGCGTCTGAGTCAGGCGGGCGGCATATCGATGTTTCAGTGCCCAGAAGTGGAACTTAGTTACAGCAACAAGAAGATCAGGAGACGCGCTGAAATGACACCTGTTGAGATACGCGAAGAAATCTTGGATATCCTGGAAGATATCGCCCCCGACGAGAAAGAAACCCTCAATGACCTGGTCGATGAAACAGCGTTCCGCGAACAGTTGGAACTGGATAGCATGGATTTTCTTGATATCGTGATGGAACTAAGAAAACGCTACCGGGTGCAAATTCCGGAAGAAGATTACGAGCAATTGGCTAGCATGGCCAGCACCGTGGCGTATCTCGAACCCGTCATGAAGGATATGCAGAAAAACTAGTGTATGACACGATCATCATCGGGGCGGGCATGTCCGGGCTGGCCGCTGGCATTCGTGCAGCCTACTTCGACCAGCGTGTGTGTGTCCTGGAACGACATACGACGATCGGTGGGCTGAATTCTTTTTACCGGCTTGGTGGTCGAGATTACGATGTCGGCTTACACGCGGTGACGAACTTCACCAGTAAGGGTTTTAAGCGAGGGCCGCTGGCTCTGCTGTTAAGACAACTGCGTCTCCGCTGGGAAGACTTTGCACTGGCGCCACAGATTGGTTCGTCGGTTGTCTTTCCGGATGTGGAAATGGAGTTCAGCAACGATATTGAATTGCTGAAGTCAGAAATTGCTCAATCATTTCCGGCCGAAGTAGATAACTTTGAACGCTTGCTGGGACAACTGATTGACTATGACGATCTCGAAGAGAAGGATTACGAGGTCTCCACTCGGCAGGTCTTAAACGAGACCTTTGACGATCCCCTCTTAATCGAAATGCTACTCTGTCCGGTCATGTGGTATGGAAATGCCCGCGAGGGTGACATGGACTTTGCCCAGTTCTGCATCATGTTTCGCAGTATTTTCCTGGAAGGTTTCGCCCGACCATTTGCCGGGGTTCGTTTGATCCTGCGACAACTGGTCAGGAAGTTCCGCTCGCTGGGCGGCGAGTTAAAGTTGCGTTCCGGGGTGGCAAGTATTCGCGCCGAAAATGGACAGGCTGTGGGGGTGGTCTTGGACAATGGAGAGGAAATTCAGGGGCGCAAGATTCTTTCATCGGCGGGGATGGTTGAGACTCTTCGGCTCTGCGATGACATTAGTCAATTGGACGAGTCGCCTGCAGGCCAGCTCTCCTTCACGGAAACGATCTCGATTTTGGATCAACAGCCCCAGCAACTGGGACACAATAAGACCATTGTGTTCTATAATGATTCAGCAGTATTTGACTGGAGCAAACCACAGGATCGACTGGTAGATTTGCGTACGGGAGTGATCTGTTCGCCAAATAACTTCGTCTATTCGCAAGCCGACGGTGAATTGGCAGACGGCGTGATTCGAGTGACTTCCTTGGCCAGTTTTGATCGCTGGGATCAACTGGATACGGAAGACTATCAGCAAGAGAAGCGAAAGTGGTATGATCAGGTGACCGAAGTAGCTGCTGGTTATATCCCCGATTTTCGCAATCATGTGATCGATACAGATATGTTTACACCAACGACCATCCGCCGCTTTACTTGGCACGACAATGGAGCGGTCTATGGAGCAGTCAACAAACAGCTTGATGGTACGACTCATCTCAAGAACCTTTTTCTGTGCGGAACGGATCAAGGTTACGTGGGTATCGTGGGGACGATTGTTAGCGGTATTTCGATGGCCAATCGCCACTTGTTACAAGGGACGGATTGATTCCAAGCCACGGTCGGCCGCTGCCGACAGGATCCTCGTGAACAGAGTTGTAGAGTAGTTTCCATGCCAAAAGACTTCCTAGCCGGTGTGCAAGACGAGTATGACGTCGTGGTGATCGGCAGTGGCCTGGCCGGCTTGACCGCTGCGAATATTCTTGGTCGCGCTGGTTATTCAGTATTGTTGCTGGAACAGCACTACAAGCTGGGAGGTCTGGCGACCTGGTTTAAGCGGCCTGGTGGACACATCTTCGATATTTCCTTGCACGGCTTCCCTTACGGGATGCTGAAGAGTTGCCGGCGTTATTGGAGCCAGGAAATCGCTGATGCGATCGTGCCGTTAAAGAATATTCGCTTTGATAACCCAATGTTTTCTTTGCGGACGACTTACAACCGGGAAGATTTTCAGCGGTTGTTGAGCGAACAATTTGGTATTGCGCCGCAGGTGGTCGAGGATTTCTTTAAGACGGTTCGCGGGATGAATTTCTATGATGATCAATCACTGACCACGCGTGAGTTGTTCGAGCGGTTTTTCCCCGGCCGTGAAGATGTTATCCGTTTGCTAATGGAACCGATTACCTATGCCAATGGTTCTACGCTGGAAGATCCAGCGATTACCTACGGTATCGTGTTCTCCAATTTTATGTCCAAGGGTGTCTATACGTTCCAGGGCGGTACCGACTACCTGATTCAGTTGATGCGGCAAGAGTTAGAGAAAAATGGCGTCGATATCAGGATTCGGTCGAGCGCGGATCGGATACATCTTGAAAATGGTGCCCTGCACAGCGTGGAAGTGAACGGCCGCAAAATTCGTGCCCGTACCGTCGTGTCGAATGCGAATTTAAGGGCGACCGTGTTTAAACTTGTCGGCGAGGAAAATCTCGATCCTTCCTTCGTCGACCAGGCCCGCGAAGTGCGTTTGAATAATTCCAGCACCCAGGTGTTTATGGCCTTTAAGCCAGAAGAGAGAATCGAGGAATCAACAGGGGATTTACTGTTTAGCTCGACCGCTTCGGAGTTCCGCACCGAGTTACTCTTGAGCCGCGATGTTACCAGTCGGACCTACTCCTTTTATTACCCGCGGACGCGACCCCAAGGGCGCGAAAGGTGCCTGGTTGTCTCAAGTACCAACGCCAACTACGAAGACTGGATCGATTTACCAGAAGAAGAATATGAAGCCAGCAAGGCAGACCTGGTGGAAACCACGCTCGATGCCCTGGAGAAATATGTCCCCAGGGTGCGAGAACGGATCGTTCATGCTGAGGCAGCTACCCCCTTAACGTTTCGCCACTATACACAGCATATCGATGGTGCCAGTTTTGGGACTAAGTTTGAGGGTTTGGCCATTAGTCGTGGCCTGCCCGAGCAGATAAAAGGACTGTATCATGCAGGAAGCGTCGGCATTATTATGTCTGGTTGGCTAGGGGCTATTAATTACGGTGTGATCGTGGCTAATGACGTGGATGCACTGCTGGCGCCGACAGCCCCAGCTCCCACATCCAAGAGTACCACCTGAGAGAGTCCCGGGAAAAGAGAATTACGCATGAGTCTTGACCAGATCTTGAAGCTGATTCCCCATCGGAAGCCAATGTTGCTGCTCGATGAAATCGTTGAACTGGGGCCCGACTCGATTGTTTGTCAAAAGACATTTCAAGAGGACGAATTTTTTTTCCAGGGACATTATCCGGGCGAACCGATCGTTCCTGGTGTGATCTTGTGTGAAGCAGGTATGCAGGCCGGGGCGACATTACTCGCTTCGATGCTTGCCGAAGATTCCGCTGACGGGATGGGCCCCGGCGTTCCCGTTGCAACTCGCTTAAATGACGTTAAGTTCAAGAAAGTGACTCGACCAGGAGACGTTATTCGGTTGGAAGTCAAGTTGAAGGAACGACTGGCACAGGCATTTTTTCTGCAAGCGACCATTCGTTGCGAAGGTAAACTGGTTGCACGTTTTGAATTTGGTTGCACGATGGCTGAAATGGAGACTGCTCCGTAAGCCGTTGGCTGACGATCGAGGTGAACGCCCGTTAGTGAATGACCCCCATTAGGTAATCATGAGTTTTCTCGACCTCAAAGATAAAAATATCCTGGTTTGTGGTGTCGCAAATCGAAAAAGTGTTGCCTACGTCATCGCCCAGGTACTGCAAGAAGCGGGAGCCAATGTTTGTTACAGCGTCCGTTCAGAAGAGCGGAAAGAAGAGTTGCAGCCCTTGTTGGGTGAAGCACCGATTTTCGTCTGTGACGTGGAAGATGAAGCACAGATTCGACAGTTGCAAGCTGACGTTTCTGAACAGGTTTCCGTGCTGCATGGCCTGGTCCATTCGATTGCTTTCGCAGATTACCAGGGCGGGGCAAAGCCATTTCATGAAACGGATAAGTCCCAGTTTCTAAGAGCAGTCGATGTTTCCTGTTTCTCTCTGTTGGCCCTGAGCAACAGCTTGCAGTCCCTGCTGGCTCCCGACGCATCGGTCGTGACCATCTCCATTTCTACCACGCGGATGGCCAGTGAGAATTATGGTTTCATGGGCCCGGTGAAAGCCGCCCTCGATTCGTCGCTGGCGTTTCTCGTCAAGTCGTTTAGCCGCTTTTCCCAGGTTCGCTTTAATGCCGTCGCTGCGGGCCTCCTCAAGACATCTGCTTCCGCCGGGATTCCGGGTTACGTTGACTCCTACCTGTTTGCGGAAGATGTCATTCCGCGAAAACAGGCATTGAAGACCGCCGAGATAGCGAACGTGGCCGCTTTCTTGTTAAGTTCACGTTCCTCGGGAATTAATGCCCAGTCGGTGGTGGTAGACGCTGCTATGTCCATCAATTACTTTGATCAGGACGTGATCGAACGAACTTTACGGCCGGACCCATGAATGTCTGTTGTGTAAGTTCTCGAACGGTTAGCAGCAGTCCCCTGTAGAAAGAAGATCTTGCCAGATGAACGACCAGCGACCGAATATTCTCTGGTACTGCACCGATCAACAACGTTTCGATACGATCGGAGCACTGGGGAATCCACACGTGCGAACTCCCATTGTTGACCAGCTTGTCGCCGATGGCGTTGCCTTCACGCATGCTTACTGTCAAAGTCCGATTTGTACACCGAGCCGGTCCAGCTTTATGACCGGGATGTATCCTAGTCGGGTTCACAATACGCGTAACGGTAATGAGAGCTTTCCTGACTTCCCGCCGGTGATTAGTAAGTTAATTGCTGAAAGTGGCTACGAATGCGGGCTGGTTGGCAAATTTCACCTGCAGAGCTCAGGCTACCGGACGGAACCTCGCTTTGATGATGGTTATAACTACTGGAAATTCAGCCATGCCCCGCGCGATGACTGGCCCGAAGGTCACGATTATGCTGAATGGGTTCGTTAGCGGTATTGTGATCTGGATGCGATGCGAGCCAGTGATGAGCGAGTCCCTACGGAATTTCATCAGACCACCTGGGCTTCCGAGCGGACCAATCAAATTATTGAGC
>CAZXJC010000150.1:0-2804 GCA_964640885.1 uncultured Pirellulaceae bacterium
AATTTATCACAAGTTATTTCAAGATTTTGTAATCATTTAAAATAGGAGGGACAAACATCAATACATACATTGTTCAAATTTGACTGAGGTGCTAATGATTTACCACTAGTACTTCTACTTACGAAGGATCAGGCTAGATTCGAGGATCAAACCATCCAATTCAGAATTTTCAAACGTTTCCACTGCCTTGTCAACCGATCCTACAACAGGAAACCCATATAAGTTAAAAGACGTGTTTAAAAGCGCACCAACACCCGTTTCTCTAGCGAAACAGCTTATTAGATCATAATAGTCTGGATTAGCTCTTTGAGTTAGAATCTGTGGTCTAAGAGTCAAATCTGCAGGATGCATTGCAGCTTTTAAAACTTTACGACCTTCGTCGGCAGCCTCATAAGCCATTGTCATAAATTCTGATTTAAGATCTTTTGGATTCACAATATACTATTTTTGATAACTATCCAAAATAGTTGGCGAAAAAGGCATCCAAAAGTCTCTGTTTTTTTTATCTTTTCACTTATTTTTCTAACGATACCAAAGTCTCGTGGATCAGCCAAAATAGAACGGTTACCGAGCGCTCTCAACCCAAATTCCATTCTTCCTTTAAACCTAGCTATAATCAAACCTTCTTCTAGTAGTTTTGCAAGAAAACTATTCTCGGCATCATTCATTACATGTGATATTTGCTTTTGAGTCTATACCCTTTAATAGCTTGTTTGCATTCTTGGTCTGAAAAGCAGATTCCCACAGTAGCAACTTTTAGCGGGGATAGCAGGGCAGATTTGTTTATTTTGTATTTTCTTCTCATCGCCAAACTGCCGTAGTACACAGCCCCGACAGATAAAGATGTATCACCTACAGCTGGAGAAACGAACAAATCCTCAATCTCATCAAGTTCAGATATAGCTTTACATGCCTTTATGTTTTGGGACACTCCTCCTGCAAATACAAATTTTTTCACACCCACTTGCTTAGCAATCGCGGAAAACCATTCACATAACATATTTTCCAAAAAACTCTGCAGTGCTCCAGCGATATGGTCAAATCTCTTTCCCCCTAAGCACTCCCTTAACGTGAAATATAGATCTGGAGGTTTACGTGCCCACCTAATAACCATACCTTCTACCTGTAAAAGGTCTCCAAAGACAGGTAGAATTCTTTGTATATCTACATCTTTTGCATAGGGAGCCAAGCCCATAACTTTATATTCATGTTCATGGGGTTTCATTCCTAAAATCAGCGTCGTATACCGATAGATATGCGCCAGAAAATTCTCTTTCATAGCAACAATTTCTTTGATAGCATTGTCCCCATAAATAGACACTGTCGCATTTGAATAATTTCCATATCCTTCACAGGTAACATTTTTTCATCTCTAAATGGGCTAGCATATTCATGATCAACTATTATCACTTTTGATTCATTAATGCCAAAGAAATCAGAGATGAACTGCTTTCTTCTAAGGGTAAATCTCATTTTTTCTTCATCGTTATTATATTTACCTAAAGGAATATCCCGATAGTCATAATGCTGATCATAATCAAATTCTGGGTTGTTAGAAAAGATTTTATAATAATCGACATCTTCTTTTTTTATCTATAAGCTTTTTTCTCCAATATTCATGTTGTTCTTTTATCCAATCTGAAACAGAAAAATTCGTCTCTCTTTTTAATTTTACAAGTGCAGGCGTAAAGTGGCCCGATCCCATTACGACGCAGTGTACACCGCTTAGATCATAATTTTGCGTCAGCCACTTGGCCGCATTATAGGGAAATCCACACTCATTTTTTCTATTTGTGAACAGTTCTTCTTGAACCGCTACTTTTAGCTCACCATCAACCAAAAGAGCCAGCGAAGAGTCATGCCCATCATGAATACCAATAATAGTTTCTGCCATATAATTACTCCTTATAATCAGAGAACATTTGATGGACAAGTTCAAACGTACCAAGATTTCTCTAATATTCCACAAAAGAAATAAATATATTGATAGTTTTCTTTCGCGCGTATAAGTCAGGTGTTTGATGTTGCGGATTTATCAATTCAGAGGACAAAAATAGCTTAATAAAAATACTAGAACTTCGCCGACCCACTCCATACCAATTGTCGTCCGTCACAATCGAAGAACTCCTTGCTGCCAAACAACATAAAAGAAATCAACAACGATCTTCCAAACATAGTATGCTTATTAACAAATTTAAAACCCCATTTTCCATTGCTGTTAAAGATCTCATCATATCAAAGAAAAACAAAGTTGTCATTCTCTACTCGAGCACTTTGAACATCCTGACCTGAAAAAACCTCCGGGGAATTTCTATTCCAATAAAAACCAAAATTATTTTTCTCGAACGTTCTATCTTCAAAAGGGACTAAAGGCACCCGTACATCCTCTACATGCAGATCGTCCAAATGACTAGCTACTGAATCATTAACCTTCCACCCAGTAGCAGAGTCTTGTTCCCAAAGACTAATGTCACGCATAGGAGCAATCCACTCATAGAATTCTTCTGTCGTTACTTTCATGAATTTAAGGTAAGTCTCCAACGTACTTGGTTCCATGCTATCATATTGCCTGACCAATTCTATACCTTCCTCCCGAGTCATTCTCCCATGTCGGATTTCCATGCTACTATCATCAGTCGCACGTCCATATCCAAATTTAAGATATTTTAGATAATCATGTACATCATTTGCATGATCTTCAAGCTTGCCATGTAAAAGAAATGTTCTCGCTCTTGGCCCTGAATGTAATTCAAAACCATAAGCCTCATGCATCATTTTGGCATGAGCTAAGGCATCCCAATAAT
>CAZXJC010000151.1:0-6929 GCA_964640885.1 uncultured Pirellulaceae bacterium
CATTTTAGACCAGGCCTATTCAGTTCAGACACGAGCTGGACTACACTGTGCACCACTGATGCACAGTGCCCTGAAGACCGTGTCACAGGGTGGCACGCTCCGTTTTAGTCCGGGCTGGTTTACGACGGCAGTACAAATCCAGGTGGCTGTGCAGGCAGTTGCAGAGATCGCGAAATCAGCTCCGTAAAGCGGCTGGTTGAGAAGTGTTCATTGGCAGAGGGGTGAGAAAGAAGCAGCCGTGGCCGACAAGAAGTGGTACGACGAGGGATTGCGATTTCAATGTTCTCAATGCGGAGATTGTTGCACCGGTGCGCCCGGTTACGTCTGGGTTAACCAGGCAGAGATTGAGCAGTTGGCTGCCGAGTTGCAATTTTCAGACGTGGAAGAGTTTGAAGATAAATATGTGCGAAAGATTGGGATTCGCAAAAGCCTGGTGGAATTTCCTAACGGTGATTGCGTCTTCTTTGATAATCAGCAGCGGACCTGCCAGGTTTACCAGTCGCGCCCGCGGCAGTGTCGTACTTGGCCTTTCTGGGATTCGAACTTGCGTACCCCGGAGGCCTGGAAACTCACTTGTGAAAGCTGTCCTGGGGCTGGCCAGGGAAAATTACACCAGATCGATGTGATTGAGGAACAACGGGCCGTGATTCGAATCTGAATGACGGGGCGCTGCTTCAGCCGCCAATTTGGTACATGGCACGGGCTGGCTTCACAAACTGTTCCGTATCAATCCCGTGCCCCAGTTTTTTGTGGGCGATACAATCCCGCACCAGGTCGAGGATTTGCTGATCGCTGCTGCCGTTGCGCAACAGTTCTCGAGCATCCCATTCGGTGGTTGAAAAAAGACAGTTGCGAACTTGGCCTTCGGCTGTCAGTCGCAGACGGTTGCAATCGGAACAAAACGGTTGCGAAACCGGGTTGATGAATCCAATGCGACCACCCCCATCGGCAAACTGGTAGTCGACCGCCGGTTGAGACGAGTCGAGACGCTCTACGGGTTCCAACGTGCCGAAGGCTTCTTCCAATTGCTGGCGGATGAGGTCTCCGGAAAGAACTTGATCACTCTGCCACTGGTCTTCGGCATCCAGGGGCATAAACTCAATGAACCGCAGTTCCAACTTGTGCTCGCGAGCGAACTGGCCGAGCGGGATGACTTCGTTTTCCGTCAGACCGCGGATGGCGATGGCATTAAGTCGGACTTTCTCAAAACCAACCTCCTGGGCAGCTGCAATCCCTGCTAACACCTGTTCGAGGCCGCTGCGGCGGGTAATCCGCTGAAAAATTTCTTCCGAGAGAGTGTCGAGACTGATGTTGATGCGATCTAATCCGGCTTCCTTGAGCATCCTTGCCTGGTCTTCCAAGAGGATGCCATTGGTCGTTAAGGCCAGGTCGTCGATGCCGGGAATAGCCGCCAGTCGGCTAATCAGATCTGGCAGGTGGGCACGAACCAGCGGTTCCCCGCCAGTGAGCCGTAACTTATTGACACCGACCGGTGCCATGAGTCGTACAAACCGCTCGATTTCTTCGAAGGTAAGGATTTCGGCTTTTGGCTTGAAGACGATTGACTCGTCCGGCATGCAGTAAAAGCAGCGGATGTTACAGCGATCCGTAACACTGATACGGAGGTTGCTGTGCAGTCGATCGTATGGGTCCAGTAACGGTTCGTAAGCGGACATTGGTTCCGGTTGCAGTTAAGTGTTATGGCAGGCTGATACTGGTACAGGGTTGTTTTAGGAAGACATTCCGGGGTGAACCCACTCACTGGTGCCATCTGCCCAGTTTTCTTTTTTCCAGATCGGTACTATTTCTTTTAAGGTGTCAATCAGCCATTGTCCAGCGGTGAAGGCATCTTTGCGATGTGGAGCGCTGACAGCAATGGCAACACTGGCCTCGCCAATTCCCAGGTGCCCAAGCCGATGGACGATCGTAACTTCCGTTAAAGACCACCGTTGCCGTGCCTGTTGCTCCAATTCTTCAAGCTTGCCTAGCGCCATTTCGCCGTAGGATTCATAGTCCAGGGATTCGGTTTGTCGGCCCGCAGTGAATTCTCGCGTGGTACCGAGAAACAGGACCACGGCGCCCGCTTCGGGCGATTGCACAGACTCCAGCACCTCGCTGGAATCAATCGGATCGTGGTTCAGTTGAATCACCTGTTAACCTCCACTGACCGGTGGAATAAGGGCTATCTCTTGACCTGGCATGAGAACCTGGTCTTCCTTAGCATACTCGGCATCGACCGCCACCAGCAAATGGTCTCGCATCGATTCGAATTGCGGGAACTGTTTTACCAGTTCGTTTTTAAGGTCTGTGATGGTTGCTCCATCCCCCAGTTCAATCTCGAGCAATTCCTGGTCGACCGCCTGGCGGGCAGCTGCAAAAAGTTTCACTTCGATTTTCATGTAACGACCAGCTCTTCTCCACGGGTGAGTAACAGGTTGTCTAGCTCTGGCATTAAATTGTAAGCCAGGGCCAGGATCTTGAGAGGGTGAATGGTGGGCTTGGTTGTTCCCTGTTCCATCTGGATTTTACAGGTACTGCACTCGGTGGTTCCTGCCTGGATGACCGGGTCTCGTAAAGCAGTAATCAGCCCCCAGCCGGCACGCAGGCTGTTACGGTAATTTTGTCGCTTTAGGCCAAAGGTGCCGGCCATGCCAGAACAGCCCTGGTCAATTCGTTGGACGGTCAGCCCGGGAATTAGCTTCAATAACATTTCACCGGGCGTGTGATTCGGGAGAGCTCTCAGGTGACAAGGGAGATGGTAGCCAATGATTCCATTGACCGGTTTCCAGTCCAACTCCAATTGCCCCGATTGATGCATGCGCCAGAGATAGGAGCAGCTATCGCTCGTGTTCTCGGCCACCAGGCGGGCGTCATCGTCGTCCAATAAGTTCAGGTATTCGTGAGTCAGGCAGAGGGCTGCTGAAGGTTCCGTCGTTACGATCTGGTAACCCTGGCGGACGGCTTCCGCCAACAGGCTGACATTGGCCGCGGCCAGTCGTCGAGCATGGTCGACCGCTCCCTCGGAAATAGCTGACATGCCGGCTGGTTGCTGGCGGGGAGGCACGTAGACTGAGATGCCGTTGTGCTGCAGGACAGCGACCAGGGCATCTGCCAGTTGCGTGTCGAACCAGTTGGCATACAAGTCCGTGAAATAGACAACTTTCCGGCCCCCGCTGCGAGCCGGGCGGGTCAATCCGCGACGATATGCGCTGCGGATGAAGTTTCGTGAAGCAATGCGAGGCAGTTTTCGTCCCTGTGCGATTCCCAGCAACTTTTCCATGACCCACCGCATCTGGCGGTTACGAATGATGCGATTGTAAAGCCGGCTAAAGAGACTGGCGAACGCCAGCAGACGCTGGGGACGTGTCAGGCAGGAATCTGATAAACGCTGGCCATTGGTTGCCAGGTACTGGGCCTTGGCTTCCAGGACCAGTTTTGGGATGTCGACACTGGCCGGACATTCCAGTCGACACTGATGGCAGTTGACGCAGAGGTCGACGATCGATTTGAAACTGTCGTCAGTCATTACGGTGGGGTCCAGCCGACCGGTGATAACAGCTCGCATCAAGTTAGCCTTGGCACGTGGTGCGGCTGCTTCTCGAGGCGCAAAGTGAAAAATAGGACACATGCGGTCTCCCGTGTTTTCCACGCGACAACGTCCGCAACCATTGCAGGTTCGGGCGGTGTAAGCAATCTCCTCGTTTTCCCAGGGAAGCTGTAAAGCAATGGGCTCGCTCGGTAACACGGGCAGGCTTCTCTCAGGATCGACAACGGTTTGTAAGGACTGGGTGTCCACCACCGGGCGCAGGTTCTTGCTCATGGGCTGTGGCAACTCGGTGACCACTTTTCCCGGGTTGAGTGTGTTGGCAGGATCAAAGAGCCGCTTGACCTCCTGCATGACATCGTAGAGTGGTCCGAATTGACGACGCAAGAACCAGCTGCGGCTTAAGCCCGCGCCATGTTCGCCGCTGATCGTGCCGCGAGATTCCAGCACGGCCTGGTAAAGGTCCGTGGAAAGCCCTTGCATTTTTTGCACATCCTGAGGATCTGCCAGATTCAGGAATGGTCGTATGTGTAATTGGCCGTGTCCCACGTGGCCATACAGGGAAGCAGTCACCTGGTGCGATTTTAAGACGTTTTGCATGGTAACCAGGAAGTCGGGTAAGGCCGCTGGCGGTACCGCGATATCTTCCACGAACGGTAAGGCACGCAACGAACCTTCCAGCCGATAGAGCGTGGGGATCACGCTGCGCGATAAATTCCAGTAGGACTCCATCTCGGCAGGTTCTGTCGCCGTTCGCGTAGTAAAGGCTAATTTCTTTTTGCGCTGAATCTGGCTGGTGATTTTGGCTAGACGGTCATGCACCTCCTGGATGCTCTCCCCTTCAACTTCCATTAACAGCATCGCTTCCGCTTCCGCCGGAATCAGCCGTGCATACTGGTCGCTATGCTCCCGGGCAATGGAGAGTAACCGGCGGTCCATTAAATCGCAGGCAGTGACAGCCAGTTCATTGGCCTGCAAAGCAGCCTGGATCGAGTGATCCAGGCGATCAAAAAATAATAAAATGACCCCCTGGTGTGCTGGAAGTAATTGGGTCTTTAGGGTCACCTCCGTGATCAGCCCCAGCGTTCCTTCGCTGCCGACCAGCAGCTTGGCCAAGTCTAGCTGTCCGTCCTGTAGAATGTTTTGTAACTGGTATCCGCAGCGGTGTACCAGCGAGTCAGGCTGGTAGGTCTCAATGGCTGACTGCTCCCGCTCAATTAAACCGGCTAACTGGTGAACCAGGGCCTGTTGATGGTATGTATGATTCTCGGTGGTCTCGCCTTCTTGCTCCAACTGACTTAGTTCCGACTCAGCCGGTACCGGGTGAACTGCCGCCTGCATGACCGTTCCATCGGAAAGGACCACCTGCATTGATTCGACCAGGCTACGGGCGGAACCGTATTTCAGCCAGCGGCTCCCGGCTCCGTCAACAGCGATCACGCTGCCCATCGTCGAGACCACGCCGGTGGCCGGGTCCGGACCAAAAACCCGACCGAAACGACCGAGAAAGCGGTTCAGCTGACCATGGATTACGCCCGGTTGAATACGGATCTGTTCGCCATCCCATTGGAGAATTCGTCGCATCGAGTGAGAAAAGTCAAGGACCAGGCCAGGCCCCAGTGACTCTCCCGCTAGACCGGTGCCCGCCCCGCGGGCGTGAATCGAGAGATCGTTTTCCGTCGCGTATTGGACGCAAGCAACTACATCGGACAACCCTCTCGGTTGGACCACTCCGACTGGGAGAACTTCGTAAATGCTCGCGTCGCTGGCATAGAGCTGCGTATAGAGATCGTCACAATAGACGTTCCCGTCTAGCAACCCTCGCAAGTCAGCTTGGATCCGTTCGCGTTCTTGGTCCATTCGATAACCATGGCTTGGCTGGAAACGACAACTGAGGTCGAAACCGGCTCACTATCAAAACAGTTAAGTTTCTTTGGGAGACCCAGGCAGCTGGTCGGCCGCAACCGATGATTCAGCGAGTCGGGCTGCCTGCTGGCGGTGCCGTTCATGCACCTCCAAGTCAAAATGTTGATGGTTTTCCGTCGCTAATCCGCGAGATTGACTGTGACAACGATAACACTGTAAGAGATTTCCAACGAGCGAATAGAGCACCAGGTCCAAGAGGGCCGTGCCGAACAGGATCAAGTACGTGGTGTACGTCCAGTAGTTAAACCAGGCGATACTGCTGGCCGTGAAACCGATGAAAATGATCAGCAGGCCAAGTCGCTGAGAAAAATCCTTGCGAATAAACAACTCGCTGTTGCCGCAAACCAGGCAGCGAGTCAGTTTTGACCGGGTCGTTGCGGAATCCGTTTCCAATGAATTGGCAACCATTGGCTGCTGGTGCTGGCAACAATTGCAAGCTAACAGCGAAGATTCTAACCCGATCTCACTCCGCGTGGTCCGCTCACACTGTGGGCAGATGAAAGTGACATTCATCAACGTTCATTCACTCAAAGAGAGTATGTTTGCGAATCGAGGGAGGCCACACGGCGTCCCTGGGAAACTCCCCCTATCATAAGGGATAATGCATGTCGACGCCCAGTAGCTGGGAGACCAATTCGCCGAGGAAGGTCAGGATTACCGCGGCATAGAGAATTCCGGTTGCACTTTGTGTGTTCGGGATCTTAAGTGTTTGCCATGTCAGTACAGTAAGCACCAGCGTTCCGACTAAGCCGGCCAGCCAGCGAAAACTAATGATCGACCAGGTGCGTACGCCCCAGGCCTCGGCCTGACCGAGTTCCAGGATCAAGCTGCTGCCGTTTGTTAATATTCGCAGCGCTAACGCTGCAAACACCAGTAGCAGCAAGCGTTTCAAGGGGGCCAGTTGCATCGATGGCGTGTTCAGGTACCAGTGTCCGAGGAGCATCGCCGTTAGCACGCTTCCCAAGAGCAAGCCAGCAGTGACCAGGTCAGCCGTCATAAGGGTGGTCGATAGTGAGCCTGCTTCCGAATCCCAGGATTGAGAACAGCCTGCCGCCAGCAAGCCACCGACGGTGATGATCGCCAGGAAAATCTGTCCTGCCTGTGGGCGTTCGTAAAGCCAGATCACCGAGCCAAAATAACTGGCAATCGCCAAGCCAGGGACCACGATGCTCAGCAGTGGCATGACCGCAGCGGGTACCGGTTGCTCACTCGTAAACAGGATCAGCGAGGCGAAGACATTGGCCCCCATCAATACCCAGAGCTGGATCCGGTAAAAACCGCTGGTCACCAGCCGCGAGGGTGTAATCGCCATCGCCAGGGCGACACCAAACGTGATACGGAAGATGAACTGCAGTAGGATTTGCCACAGCATAGTTACGGTTACCGCCGCTGCTGGCCGTAAATCAATTGCATGATTTCTGAACGGGTCGACAAGTTACTCCGGAAGATGCCCTTCATT
>CAZXJC010000152.1:0-3458 GCA_964640885.1 uncultured Pirellulaceae bacterium
ACACGGCATCAAAAATATCAGTTACTGGACACCCTTAGATCAGCCGGAAAGTCACAACACCCTGATCTACATGATTCGGCATGAAAACCGCAGCCAGGCGGAGACCAACTGGAAACATTTCCTCAGCGACTCCGAATGGAAACGCATCTCTCGGAAATCTCAAAAGAATGGTGAGCTTCTGGAAAGACCACCTGAACGAATCTTTCTCAAGCCGCTGGATATTTCACCAAACGCGTTTCCCGGCAAGTAACGTATCTATTCAGCATGCTGGTGGCTGAGCCGGAAACACATCAGAGACAAAGTAGGGATTTGCCACTGGCTCGCTCAGCGTGGTAGGCTAAGAAGTTGTCTTGTGCCTGCGGTTTGCCACTGGTCCTCTGTGCCTGTTACAATCATCTCACGGTCGCGTTAGCCACCCCTGTCAGCAGTGCCCGTATCGGTAAAGACTATCTAATTTCGCAACGTGGTATCTTGCTCAATGGCGATGACAACACTTTCGACCACGATTGATGGCAACAGCGCCGGTCGTGTTGACGTCGTGGTTCGACAGCTATCAGAATCCTCGCACAGCCAGGTTCAAGGAATGGTCGACCATGGTTGCGTCTCGATCAACGGCGCAATCTGTCAAAGCGGTGCCACGACTGTAGCTGTCGGAGACCTCGTTTCGATTCGCTTCGATCGAGCACAGCGTTATCGCAAGAAAAAGAAACCCTGGGACGATCGCACGTTCACCGTATCGTTCGAGGACGATCACTTGATCGTGGTAGACAAGTCTGCGGGAACATTGACTGTGCCAACCGACAACAATGAAACAAACACACTGGTCGATCGTGTTTCCATTTACCTAAGCCATTCGCGCAGCAAACGAGAGGCTTGCCTGGTCCATCGGCTGGACCGTGATGTAAGCGGCCTGGTCATCTTCGGCAAACACCAGCGGATTGCTACACAATTGATCGAGCAGTTCAAACAGCGAAAGCCGGCTCGCGTTTACGCGGCGATCGTTGCTGGCGTAATGGCCAAGGACAAGGGGTCGTTTCATTCTCATTTAGCTACAGGCAAGAATCTTGACCGGTACGTCACCCGACCATCTCCAACGACCGAACTCGCGATCACTCATTATCGCGTGCTCTGGCGAATGCCCGACACGACGCTGGTCGAAGTAACCTTAGAGACGGGCAAGCGAAACCAGATTCGCGTTCAATTTGCAAACGCCGAACATCCGGTTCTGGGTGATCCTCGCTACAAACAAAAACTGGCCATCCATCCGCGATGGATTCGCAAGCGAATTGCGTTGCATGCAAAGTCACTTGGCTTCGAACACCCGATCTCAGGTGATGCGATGCAGATCGAATCACCATTGCCTTCAGCGATCGAGAATTTTCTCGCTGGAAGCCACAGACACTAATTAGATAACCCATCGACGAGTGAGAACAACATGAAAAAACTACTCAGGCCACGCACTCTGTTGGCAATCCTAGCGATTCCAATGGTTTTCCTCGTCGTGTCGTTGGTTCAGCAACGAGAGACCGGCATACAGACAAACGGCGCTGAAAAACAGAATCCCAAGTCGAACACCACGCAATTCTCTGAACACCTGATTGCCGACAAGTACGCCTATGCCTATGGCATCGCCGCAGCTGACCTGGATCGCGACGGCGATCTCGATCTGACCAGCGCCGATTACCAGCCCCACAACAAGCTGTACCTGTTCGAGAACGACAGCCAAGGAAATTTCAAGCGGCACCTCATCCAGAAGGACGATCCGGAACGGCTCGAACGACACATGATCGGAGACGTGGACCGTGATGGCGATTTAGATGTTGTGATTGTGAAGAACCTTCGAGGGCATCTGCTCTGGTTTGAAAATAGCGGAAAGCCTACCGCCGGAAAGCTATGGCAACGACATGTAATCACTACAGAACTGCCTGGCGCCTATGACGTTGCACTGGGTGACTTCAACCGGGACGGTCATCTGGATGTAGCCGCATCCAGTTGGACACTCGGCAATCAATTCGCCTGGTTTGAGAACGATGGGACCCCGTCAGACGGCCCGTGGAAAAAGCACCTGATCGAGAAGGACGCTCCCGAAACTCGCACCATGCGAGCGGCAGACTTCGACGGTGACGGCGATACAGACCTGCTCGGTACGGTGCGTCGATCCCGTGCCGTTGTATGGTACGAAAACCGTCTTCAGGCGGGGACCGTTACCTGGCAGAAGCATTTCATCGACGACAAGTCACTCTGTCCGGCACACGGCAATCCGGCCGACATGGACGGCGATGGTGACCTGGATGTCGTGATGGCATTGGGGTTCTATTTCAGACCGGATGCCGACGATCCCCATGCTTCGCGCAAGCGGGAGGACAATCAGATTGCCTGGTATGAAAACGACGGCACACCCGCGGTGGGGCCGTGGAAAAAGCACCTCATCCAATCACGATTCGATGATGCCTTCGAAGCAATAGCGGGGGATTTGGATGGGGACGGCGATATCGATGTTGCCGCCACATCCTGGCGAAATCCTGGCCGGGTAGCCTGGTTCGAAAACCACGGCAATCCCTCTGGCAAGTGGACGCAGCATATCTTGAAGAACAACTGGCGAAGTGCAAATCAGGTCATCATTGCGGACCTCAACGGCGATGGAAAACTGGACATTGCAGCATGCGCCGAACATGGCAGCTACGAATTCCGTTGGTGGCGAAATGAAGGTCGCCAATAAAAAACACATCGCGTCGATCTTATTTCCATCGAGGCAGGTATCTACTAATGAACGCCGAACTGATAGTTACATTCATCTTGTTCCTTTTCACTGTGGGAATCTGGTTGTTTCGAAAGATCTTCCGGAAGCAGAACAGCGACCTGCCAGCCAAAGTACTGGACACCGTAGATCGAGCATTCACGGCTTCCCGGGTCTTGATTCGAGTCATTGCCTTGCTCCTCGGGTGTGCACTCTGGTGGCTTCCTTTAACTTTCATGCCCGAAGATCTCGAAGGGATCTTTTGCATGGGTTCCTTCGGGACACTTTTAATCATCTATGGGATCCTTGGCCCCAATACGATTACCAGAATCGTCGAGAAGATGGACGGTGAGCCTGGCCCTCCAGTTGAGCAGGATGAGGATTAATCCCAGGAGCCTCTCATCACTGATTCGATAATACACTTATCTCTTGTGATCTGATTTCCGAACCAACCGTTTGGTAGTGACTCCGCTACCGAAATTTCCCTGTTTTGCGAGACGAAAAGTGAGTAACTGGCCCAGTTGGACAAACTTGCGGTAGAATATATTCAGCACGAAACAATCGTGTGCAAGGAAAATCCTCATGACCCAGCCTGCATACTCACGACTCTGCCTGGCGTTGATCTTGATGGTGACAGCCACTGTCCTTTGTTGCAGCGACGACAAGCAACCCGTGAAGACCACGACTCAAATACCAGCGGCAAGAGAGGCGGACGATCGCT
>CAZXJC010000153.1:0-3137 GCA_964640885.1 uncultured Pirellulaceae bacterium
CTCTCCCTCACCATGCGTGCCAGCAAAGCAGGCCTGGTCCGGAACGTGCTCGCTCTCAAGGGCGTCGGCAAAGTTTATGTTGAAGACGTCGTGCAATTTGAAGTGATTGCCCCTCAATTACAGGTTGCCCTGGAAGGTCCCAAGGTCCGCTACCTGGATCGTCCGGCCAAGTACGCGGTAACTGTGGCGAATCCTGGCACGGCGCCTGCCAATAACATTGAACTTGTCGCCTATTTGCCGAAGGGATTGAAATTTGTCGAGACCGATCATCACGGACGTTATGACGCCAATCATCATGCGGTCCTTTGGAGCCTGGAAGAGTTACCGGCCAATGTGCGTGACAGTGTGTCGGTGACAGCTCTGCCGATCGAAGCGGGTGAACAGCGAATGCGTCTGGAAGGCCGAGCCAGCTTAGGGCTGTCCCATCAATATGATCACCTCGTCAAGGTAGAATCAGCAGCACAACTCATGTTTCGTGTGACGGACTTGTCAGATCCGATCGAACAGGGGAACGAGACGACCTACGAAATTCGTGTGACGAACGTTGGCACCAGGGCGGCTACTGGAATTCAATTGGGGGCTGCTCTCTCGCCTGCCTTACAGCCCTTAAGTGGTACCGGACCGACGGCCGTGGCCATTCAAGGACAACAGGTCTTTTTTGGTCCCTTGGAACGAATTGCTCCGCGTGGTGAAGCAATCTATAAGGTGACGGCGAAGGGCCTGCAGCACGGTGACCATTTAATTCGTGTTCAGGTTATTAGTAACGAATCACCGGCGCCGGTTACGAAAGAAGAAAGCACTCGTGTCTATCAGGACCAGTGATTCCTTGACCGTAGCTGATAAAGCCGACAAACTAGAGAGTCGGGCATGATGTCATGCCCGGCTTTTCTCTTTTTCTTGATGCTGGTTTGTTATGTCGTCTATCAAGTTTCGTTGCACCTGTGGTTACGAGCGAGAAGTTTCCAGCAAGAAGTATGCTGGAAAGAAGGTGAGCTGCCCTAAGTGCTCGACCGTGATTCGCCTACCACGATCTCCTGTTGGGAAAACCGAGCCGGCAAAAGATGTCGTTCCACCATCGATTCCGACGGCAACCGTTTTTGAGGATCAACCGGATGCTACGAGTGCCATGTCCCTTCTGGAACCGTCGCAGGAGAACGCAGGGGAAGCCTGGGATCTTGGTGAGATGGAAGAAGAAGTGTCTCCCCAGTTGCGAGGGTATGCACCTCGACCCAAGGAACGTAGTGCGGTGCAGTGGCTGGCCACCATTTTTTTCCTGCTGGCCCTGTTCGGGATGGGTCCCGCACTGCTGCGATTGGTCAATTGGTCTCACTACTGGTTCAACGACCTGGAAGATCCACCGGGAATTTATTGTTGGACCGGCGTCCTTTTGGTCACCGGAATATTGCAACTGGCCTATGCGATTTATCTCTACCAGTTGCCTGACTGGAGTACGGTCTGGGTGGTTGCGCTGGTCTCGCTATTCATCACCACGGGCTACACGATCATGCTGGTGATTGAACTGCAGGCCGATCTGATGAATCCAGTACTGGTAATGCTGGAGTTGCATCAGGAGACAATTTCCATGGGTAAGCAAGCGGCCTGGTGTTTTTGCGTGTTGCTGGTCAATGGAACCTTCACGTACTTTGCCGGGCGTTATGGAATTCGCTGGAAACAGGAATACAAGCAGATGTTCCTAACCCAAACACCGTCGTCATGAGCCGATCTGGCTAAGCGCCGCACGGCTCGTTTCATCTAGCCAGTGTGCATTGTGGCCGGCACCACGCAGGTCTTCCACGAATGACTTGGGGCCGTGAGTGCAAAAGATGACTTGCGGTTGCACCATTTCGACCGTTTCAAACAGGTCGTCGTAGTCGGCATGGTCACTGAGCGGAATTGCTACATCAACGCCCAACCGATAGCGAGTACTGGGACTGTTGGCCCAACCGGTAACGGCAATGGTCGTTTTCTTACCGGGGATGGGAATTTCCATGGCCGTTTGTCGCTTGGGGGGAATTACCAGTGCGGATCCGGCCGGGATCGAATCCTCGTAACATTGCACGTCACCAAGGGGACAGCCCGTCTGCTCATAAATCTGGCTGACTTCATAGGCCAGGGGATGTTGGACCACCGGGATGCCGTTACTGGTTAGCATGCGGGTTACTTCCTGGGATTTTCCCAGTACGTAAGCGTGAATGACCGGTGTCTTGTCGACAGCCAGGGCGTTTTCGACGGCGCCCAGTAACTGTTCTACGACTTGGTCTCGCGATGGCATCCGATAAGCTGGCTGACCAAACGTGGTCTCCATGATCAGGATGTCGGCGCAAGGAGGCTCGGCCTCTTCGGCCGTGAACGAGGGCCCTAGCTTGTAGTCGCCCGTGTAAAGCATCCGCTGATCCCCATCGTCGGCCAGTAGCATGGCAGAACCCCAGCAGTGGCCGGCCGGTAACGCGGTGAGCTGGAAATTATCCCACTCCATCGTTTCGCGGTAGGGCATTTCACGAACCGGTCGTTCGCCCAGGCGGTGCCAGTAGAGGCGAGCGGTTTCCGGTGTGCAGTAAGCCATCTCGTGACGTCCCATGTGGTCCATGTGGGCGTGGGAAATAAATCCCCGCGGCTGGCGGCGACGCACATCGACCGCCAAGTCGATGGCCGTTAACTTGATACCGCGATCATAGTGAAACATGGTCCTGGACAGTCTCCAGAGAGTGACTAGTGAAGTTCAGAGCGGACTTATTTTCATCCCTGCCGGTAAAGTCGACAAGCCGCGAACCAGGCAGTTGTGCTGATTTAGGCGGAAAAACTGAAGTGGATCGGCAGCAACGGGCGAACACTACTGGAGAGCCGGTTTTTGTCCCTGTTTTTTGGGGAGCCAGACGGGTATCATAGAAGCAGTTGTTTTTTACAGACTGAGTTTCTTTTTGAGTGAAAAGGGGGCGAACTGGATTCGACCGGATAGCTTGAAGTGTCCGTGGCGTGTCGTGGTTGGTCAGTTGGCCACGTTAAAAGCTGACCGCATTATTTATTTGCCGAGGAAAACCTCGCACTGGCCGCCTAACTACGGCGTCCCCGACTGCGGATCTTTGCCGGAGAGAACCAAAAGTCGGTCGCAATTCCGGATCGCTTGGAGTCATGTAGAG
>CAZXJC010000154.1:0-13380 GCA_964640885.1 uncultured Pirellulaceae bacterium
TTTCACCTACAACCAGCGATTGGTTCTGGCTTGCTGACATCCCGGCAGCAGGAACCGTAGTGCCGACAGGTAACCCGATACTATCAATCATGACGCGGGGGAATCAAATACGACAAGTCCAGCGACGGTTAATCCGAGCCGTCCGGCAAGTGCGACAGCAGTGCAACGCCTGACCACAAAACCAGTCCAAATCGATCAGCCAGCAAGCCGCGTGATACGATTGGTAACTGCTGGAGTTTGGGCAACGTCCGCCTGGTGGGAATATTCCATCAGGTAGGCATCTTCTACCGTGTCTTCATAGAAATCATGGAGTACTGAAACTGCACGAAAATCCATCTCACGGAAAAACAATTGGGCTGGCAGGTTCGTTTCCCGAACTTCTAACATGATCCGATTGCGACGCTGAGGCGAGAGTTTGCTAACAAGCTTCTGGACCATTGAAGTGCCAACACTACAGCGTTGAAATTCCTTGGCGACGGAAAAATTCAGAACATGAAGACGTTCCTGGTGCAATTCATAAATCATGAAACCGACAACCTGGTCATCAAACTCAGCTACCATGCCAATACAGTTTCGTTGTCGCAAGCAACGGACAAAATCTTCTTCTGTCCAAGGGAATTCAAAGCTATTGTTCTCAATCTTTAGAACTTCCGGCATGTCGCGACGAATCATCCAGCGAATATGGACCGTCACCTCATGCCACTTTTCATTCCCCATGTCGGGTCTCCTTCCCGCAGCAAACCATCGGCAAATCGCCGAAAAACCAAAAGCAACCTCGTGTTGCTTCCCCGCCATAACAGCTACCTGCTGGCCTCGATCTTCTACTCGAGGACAAGCCGATGCCAGGTGGGGTCGGCAAGGCCAAGTAAGGGTTACCTGATGCCTAAACCGAACGTCGTGGAGATTAGCAAATCACCGAAAATCTGCCAATATTAAATCCGCCGATGCCACTGCCCCCCGCACTGAGAAGCAAACCCGGAACCAGTCCAGCGGCTACAAAGGTCACCCACAGAGCAGACAAATCTAGAGCAGCCAAGCTCTAGCGTGTTTTCGGGTAGGCCGTTACCGTCATCGACTCCGAAATGGCTCCAGACGGCCTTTGTGGGACCCACGAGGGGATTACGGCGGCCAGGGCACTAAGTGCCATTATCACTAGCCCTAGCAAGCTGGGACGCAACCAGAGCCACCAAACGAGCCCCAGGCAAACACCTGCTACATAAGGCCAGCGGGCCCACCATTCTCCCAAGATGCCTCTGCGTTGCAGATGCCAGCCACACCCTGCTGCTAGCAACCACCCCAGGCCAACGAGAAATCTCAGCCCAAAATCACTGCTACGTCGCATCCCGGGATAAACCAATTCCAACTCCGTCTGTTGACCTTCGAACTGACCGAGTATATCACTGCCGACCACGACCGTTTGCCAAACTTCTCCCAGGTCCAACCCACTAGACACTTCGGGATCGGTTTTTGAAACAATGCTGCTAACTCCCAGTCGATCTTTAAGTTCTTGATAACGGGCTCTTGTTGCCAGTAAGTCACTTTCCTGTTTTTCAGCTACCTTTACGGACTGTTGCTGATTCCGACGTCCTTCCACTTTCAGAAAACGGGCTTTCCAAGGTTGGAACCAATCGTTCATTCGCTTCGTCGTCAGCTCCGGCCCGTTTTCCGTTACCGTTTCCAGAATTGCGATAATGGCACCAAGCCTTTGCAACACATGCTGCTCTACCGTCGCCGTTCCCTTACTATTACGAGATCTTCCCGTTCCCACTGAATTTGGAGATCGCACAGTCCAGAGAGTTTGTCCAACTGGAAAACCTTCGATGGTGGGAGCAACTGTCTTTACTCGTTTCAAGACCGAGGTTTTAATTGCCACCTGTCCTCGATAAACAACTTCAATACGTTGTGCCAGTTGCGAGGGACCCAATTGCAGTTTGAATCTGCCGGTTTCCAGTTCCTGGAGAACTCCTGGCAATCCAGCCACGCGCACACTGACCAGGCGGTATTGAGCAGGAACTTGTAACACGCATTCTGTACGGCCTGCCGGTTCCAAGTCAAAAGTCGCTACTCCCGAACACTCACCATCAGTGGTCCATCCAACACGAACATCAGCCAAGTGGATGAAAGGAGCCGTATCGAACTGCTGAACTTCTTTAATCCGAGCACGAAAATGGTCGGCGACAACTCGTGCCACGGTAGAATTAACTGTGGCAATACCTGCTGCCAATGGTTTAGGAAGAGCTTCAATTCGTTGCAAACCACTGATCTCCCATGCCAACTTCTGCTGATCGAGTCGGTTCGGCATCACGACATAACGAATACTTCGTTGCACTCCGAGCAGTTGAATCTCTGGAACTCGAACACCGCCAGCTGGTAGCACCAGCGGCCCCGCCACACGCACCTGAAAACTGCCTGCCAGCGCATTTTCCGGACGAATGACCAGCCGCCGCTGCGGTATACCTGGCAATCGCTTGATCTCAAAGGGCATGGAAGGAGTCAGCTGAAATTGGCCGCCCCAAGCCTCGGGAATATCAAGTTGCAATTCATCACAGACGCCAGCTGAAACATTAACGTGACAATCAATGGCAGACCACCAGGCTGATTCTCGACGATAGACTTGTGTTACCGAACGCGTCTGCAACAGACTCTGGTTAGGACGCAAGCTCAACGTCCTCTGCTGAGATTCGGCGGTCACCTCACCAGGCAATTCATCCCAAGCAGCGACCAATCTCCCTAAGCCAACCTGAAACTGTCCGAATTTCTCTTTTTGCACTTCCTCATCAGTTGGACGGGCAGTCACCTGCACCAAGACTTCGGGCTGCCGGTAGACACGGATCTGTCGAGACGTAAGCTCGCCTGTCTCGAGTTCCAACTGAGGAATATTTGCTGTTTTTCCGTTATGGAGCAATTCACCTGAAACTTGCAACTGCTGCTTACCAATGACACCTTCGGAAAGAAACACCGTCAATTGCTGATCATCGGAAACTGCGGTTCTAATCGATAATTCCTGTTCCTCCTGGCTCAGAATGACCTGCTGAACACGAAAACCCGTTGGCAACTGCAAGCGATGCTGAAAAACAGGACTGTCCGTTGTCTCAATGGCCATCTCCACCTCGACGAGGAGCCGTTTTTCCGCAACTTTAACATCAAGCTGTTGTGTTGCCTTTGTTTGAGCTACGCGTCGTCTCGTCGCCAGTTTCCATTCCAGTTCTTCCGTGGCAAGACGCAAAGCAAGGTTTGGCGGATCCGGTGCGCCCCATTTTTGTGCAAATTGTTCTGGCGTCATTTGCATCAGCTTGGCAACCGGGGTGGATTCCCACTGCAACCGTTCTGAAACAGAAACACCCAGTTGGCGGGAGACAATACGATCAGTCACTGCTTCAAGCGTCGGGACCTGTAGCTGGCCAACACCGGATGTTTCATTCATATAAAACGAAATTGGCAAGGTAAAATCACGATCCATCGGCTCCCGCAATTCAACCAGTATGGTATTAATGTCTCCCTCTCGAATCCTGGGAGTCCCTCGCACCAATTGCCCCGCACGCAGAGGCAGAATTCGCAGTCGCGGATCAACTCGTAGCTGCACCTGTTCCACTTTTCCCCGCAAGACAGAAAACCGAAATTGCGTATCAACCACGACAGAATGTGGGCTAACCTTCATCCACGTCAGTTGTTCAACACTGGTCTGGGCTGGAAACTTCGGTACTGGCGCCTGCCAAGTCCAGGCAAATCCCAGTTGGCCACAACCACCTAAATTTGCTACCAAATCACCGGAAGGAAGTTGTCGACCGACCGCTCCCAACGACTTGAGAATTGAAATCTCTGGCATTTCAGCCGAGTTAGGAAAGCGTAATTGAGTCATGGGAACACCCGGAACTCGAAACTGGACTGCCCGTTTTCCGCCAATGCTACGAACGATGGGGCGCAAGCGATATTGCAAAACGCAAGCACCTGCCTCTTCAATCTCAACAAGAAACGCATCACCTTCCGCAGACCAGTTCAACGGAATCTCCTGGCCGTTCAACTGAGGTTCAGATAACTCAACGGTCTCTCGTGGGATTTGAACAGACACGGTTTGATCCGGCTGGAGGACGTCAAGATGGACGGTCGCAACAAGTGACACACCTTGTTGCCCGTTACGGACCGCTAGCCAGTCACAGTCAACAAGATATTGAGCTTCTTTCATCAGCCAACCGAGCCGTTCTTGTCTTTGCGATACTTTTGCAGCACGACGATGTAACTCGTCGAAAAACGTTTCCGGCAAATAATCATACTGCCCAACTGGTTGCTTCTTCTCATCAACCGGAATCAATAGACGGTAGACCTTCTCAACCGGAGTTTCCTTAACCCCCGCTTTCTTAGACTGCTGATCTACCGGGTCATCAGCACAGGCCCGGAGCGTCCAGCCAGCCAAGCCGAGCAATAACAGAATTGAGACCAGGGCTTTGGGAATGGGTTGAAGCTCAAAAGACAACTCAGAGCCGACCAACTTGTCTTCCTCATCGCTATCAGCATGCCTCCAAGTCAGGACCAATAAACCCGCCAGCAACGATCCCAAGAAGAGGCAAGTCGGGGCCGGATAAATATTGCCGGGTGCAAGCAGGGCCACTAATCCGCTGAGTAGTATCACTCGCACCAGGATCATGGGACGAGTGGAGAACAGCCAAGTAAACAGGCCGGTCCAAATTAACAAACCAGCCCAGGCAAAGGAATGTAAAACAAGCGGACGGCAAACTACCAGACGGCTCTCATCGCCTGGTTTCATTGAAAACACATGTCGTGACCAGCGACTGTCACTGATCTGGGTATAAGGCACTTGACGCACGACAAGCCAGGGTGAGGCCAGGTTTTTGGCCTGTCCCAACCACTGCTGAACACCAGCCCAACGCTGAACCTTGGCACCTGTCTCTTTTCGAATCTGAGCTGCCAAGCGGTTAACAGCAACTATCTGGACAACTGATTTCTCATCGATTCTCTGCGAATTCAGAACTTCCCGCATCTTGGAACGCGTGGTCAAAACCATCGCTTCGCGACTAACGAGTAACGACAAGTGAGCTGTCGTCAGTAATTCTCGACCTAGTTCCAGCAAATCTTCCGGCAGTCGATCATTTATTCCCTTCGTATCAATCTGCAGACTGGTCAGCACTTCCCGATCAACCCAAAATTTCACTGACTTTTGCTGATCCTGGGCAGCACTCTCAAGCAAGTAGTTCTCTAGCACCTGATGCCAGGTAATAACTTCTGGCTCTTTTGCCTGGAAAGCAGCTAACTGAAAGGCCTGTCCGATGTGCCGGATACACTCGTCGGCCTGTTGCTGAACCCCAGTATCTTCGGCAACCTGTCCCGTTATCTGCTGCCAGTCAGAAAGTGCCAGCAGACGAAACGGCCCATCAGTCGAATCACGGAACAGCGGTCCGAATAGTCGTCTTCCGATAGACAGGCCTTGTTGCTGATCTGAATCGGCGACCTCGCGTGTAAACAGCGCGTAACCTGGTGGCAACAAAACCTGCCACTGGGTGTGAAGCACGGCACATTCCACTTTGGGAAGAGGCGCTTTCACACCAGCAAAGATACGCAAAATTGGCGACTGGATGCTGTAACTAACCTGAACAACTGGAAACCGTGACTGCAATGGCAACGGAATTTTCAATTCTCTGGCGTCACGCTGAGCGCCTACCAATCCGATTACTTCTTGGTCAACAATCAGTTCTTGCAGTTCCGCACCGGCTGGTAAATAGAGTTCGAAGTGCTTGCCACCTCTATTTTCCAGTCGATAAACGGCCCGATGAGTCGCGTGCCCACTAGTAGTAAAACGTGAATGGAGTTGGCAATCCCAAGCCCACAAGAATTCTTGCGAAGAAACCGCCTGTCGACGAGCAACTTTTACAACTGCGTCCTGCGACGGATCATAGTCATAAGCCCCCCGGATCTGGGCAGTTCGACCTGCCAACTGGCGTGCCACGGGAACTCTCTTTAACAAATCGCTTTCGATCTCCAGTTCCGCCGCATCGGCTGCAAGCACCGATAGCGAACCGGCCTGGGTAACTGATTCCGGCGTGGCCGCTAAACAAATTTGCACCGAATCCTTGATTGGAACATTGCGGATCCCAACCAGTTGAAAGGGCTCGAGACGAAACTGGTCTAAACTCACTTCCCACGTTTCCCCACCCGACAGTCCCCTCAGTTCCTGCTCACCCGCATCGAGCATTCTGTAAACCAACTTGGCGGTCGCGTCCCCCTGCACTGTCCAGTGCATTGGCAGGCCACGCGATCGGTAAAAATGCACCAGCACTCGCTGTAGAGGAGCATTCTCCGGCGTACAGGTAATCCGGTACTGCTCTTCCAATCGCTCGGGACCAAATAGCGCTTGCACATGAAGCTCACTCGAATAACGGGGTTGCTGCCGCAACAACTGCAAGAGAAGATTCTCGGCCCCTGGTTGATCTAGAAAAAGCAGCGCCGTTGAATCCAAGTCAAGCGCTTCAACAAGCGAATCACTGACACCTGTCGGCTCCAGTCTTTGGAGCTGACGATCTCGGCTAACTCGCAATTGAAATCCTTCTTCTACTCCAACGGCTACGACAGAACGACTCGACTCAACGGACTGAAAATCAACCATTCGCAAACGAGTCCCAGCCACTTGTTTCTGAACCATCCGACTATGAGCACGGACAATAACGCGCACATCCTGTCCTTCTTTGATGGCACGATTAAGTCGAATCGCTAACTGTCGTTGTTTCTTGGAGCGAGTGACATGGTAGTCACTTAAAAACTCTGGTGGTTCCGTTTCCACCGCATCTACAATCCAACCAGTGGCCAAGTTGCCTTCCAATATAAATTGCTGTCCGTAGGTGGCAGTCGCGTCGGCAACCACCAGGCCGCTCAGGCGTTCACCAACAATGTCAATACGTGTCCCTGTCTCCAGATGAATTCCAGCGACACGTCGCTGCAGCGCCAGTTCGATCGATGCCCCCGGCTGATAAAATTGAAACCGCCTCAACTCACCTAACTCAGGTGAATTTTCCGGCAACGGCGCCGTTTCATGGCATCCGTCAGCCTGCAACTTTACGAGTCTCAAGTCCTTCGAAATAGCGATACTGGCTTGCTCCTCCTGCCAGACTCCCTCCATGACGTGGACTGCTGGTAATTGCCAGTCTTTTCCAGCCACCAGAGGTGCCGTACCGACAAATGAAATAACCCGATCGGCGCCGCTCAAGGGCTTCGTAAAATGAATCGTAACTTGCTCTCCCATGGCTGTCTCTTGAACAGTCCACGGCAAGGCTTCTTTACCCAGTTGAGCCGTCAACAGATGCACACCACGGTCGAACCGAACAGTTAGTTTCCTAACCGGCTGATGATGAACGTTAACATGCAAATCAACCTCAAGATTCACGCCCGTCCGTGCCAATTCATAACGAGTCGATTTCCGATAAAGCACGAGTGCTTCGCGTGGTTCAAACGCATCCTGGGGTGCGACCGTCAACAAGGCCCTTTGATGCCCACCCAGTTGGAGAACCCAATCTTCTATTAACTGCCCAGGAGTTGTTGGTTGGTTATCGCTCTTCGGTTCTCCTCCAATAGACCCTGGTGATTTCAGAGCAGGCAGTACAAGCCCCTTGTTACTTGAAAGCAGCATTTTTTCAGGGAGTTGTAGATCTAGCCGATTAGTAGCGCTAGGAGGGACCCATAAATCAAACTGTTTCTGATTAGCAGCAACTGTTTTTCCCTTTAGTGACCAGGGGATCCTCAAACGCCCTGATTTTTCTACCAACACAAACCAGTCTCCCGTCGCATCCATGCCCGCCAGAGCCGGGGCTGCTGTTTCAGCTTCCCATTGAGGACGGCCCCAGGCCAAGCCGTGGGGCGACAAGGAAAGCATTACCGGATCACCGGCAGCTTTTTCGATCTCCAGCAAAGCAACTCCGTCAACTAAGTCGTCTCCCGCCAGGCGAGCCGAATACTTCGCAGCAACCACACGAACTTCACTGGATCGCAGGCCATCCTGAGCACTGCGATTAATCGCATCCACCATGTCCAAAAAGCTTTTTCGTTTCAGCGGCATGGTCCCTTTAATGACTGCATCAAGATTATCAGCAGGCACATAGACTTTGCGAAAATAAAGAGGCTTGCGATCCTCCTCTGTCGATGCTTCTTGCTGAGCCTGGACCGTTAGACAGCCAGAAAAACCGATCATCAAGAAGCTCACCATGAGCCAGCTTCTCTGCTGAATCCCCGTCCGTTTCATCATGCTCCTGGCTCCGACGTCGGTAACTCACGAGAAAAAGTGGTCACCATGGAAGAACCAACTGAATCCGGCTCCAATCGTGAATTAGAATCCTCTACCGGTTGTCTTTCGAGCAGCCCCGCACCGTAGGCGAAACTGGGCCAGCGATAATACTGCCTCCGGACCACCAGCCAGTTGAGAATACGAGCCACCAAAACAAGAACCAGTCCCAAGGCAGCCGCCTGGGAGACCAATAAAATACTCTCCGGTGCCAGCAGGGCGCCGCACAATAGCACCAGCCCCACACACAACAGTGAAACTGGATGCCGAAAAACGGGCAGATAAATCAATAGTAGTCCTATCAGTAATGTCGCACCCGAGACAATCAAGAGAATCGTAGCTCGTCCCAACGTGCGGACCTGTAAATCGATCACCGGTCCAATCGAGGTATAGAGATACTGATTTGTCTTCATCGGCACTGCATCTTGAGCGGTAGCACCAATCCAGTTTTCAAGATCTTGCTGGCTGAGATTCGGTCGTCTTCCCCAACCACCATTTTTCCACATCCACTGCTGTTCAGCGGTCATCATTGCTGGAGCATTGACCAGGTGTTCACTGGCGGGGGTAATCAGGTGCCAAAAGAAACGTTCCATGCGACGGGCGTTCTCAATTTCCGGTATCTCTACTGTTAACTGACCCATTCCCGCCGATCGACGATGAGACCAGTACCAGACCTCTAAAACAAAATCTCTTTGTTCCGGCTGTTGACCCACGGCCAGTGATAATTTTCTTCCGGCAGAGATTACGAGGTCATCAAGTGGCACCGGTTGATGGTTGATTGCCGCTCGAATATTGCCGGAATCGAGCGAAACAGACTCCGGGAAAACCAGCTGCAAGAGAGATTCATTGGTCGTTAAACGAAAGACAGCTCGATGTCGCTGCCCCAGGGCCGTCTAGTAGGTCTGCAACCAGGCTTGTCGCACCACGACCAGTGATTGTTGAGAACGTTTTCTCAAGAGAACCGACATCGGCAAGTTCTGAGCAGGAGCCCCTGTAGAGACTTCCAGTCGCACAAGTTGATTTTCACTATCCACGAGCCGAGGACTTCCTAACCACGTTTCCCCAACAGGTTCAACATCCAGATCCGTCGTCGAAGCGACTTCCAACAAGTGACCTTCAAAGGTCATTCCTGTTACCTGGTGAACAACGGCCAACGGTATCTGCACCAGTGTCGATTCGTCATAATCTAATTTCCCAAGATTGTACGGATACCGAAGGGCCAGGCGAAATGAACCGATTCGCTGTTGCGGTAACGATACGCTAATCACGGCCCGTGGCGACACAGAAACGTCCCCTTCTGCTGCCCCGGCTGGTTTCATACCCGGATCCAGTTTCCGCGGTAACAATTGTCGATTTGCTGCTGGTGAAATATTCTCTCCGCCGGGATCTCCTGGCTCATTTTGCATCCAGACCTGAAAGCCGGAGTAACTGGTAACCTCCTGGGGAACTTCAATCAACACCTGAGACACCGGTTCGTAATCAACCACATAAGCCAGTGACTGTTCAACCGTTGCCGTATTGGAATCCAGCATAACTTTACCGCGTGCAGCCACGACCACCGTACCGGAACGAATTTCCGGATCTGCTACGAATAGCGGAGCAGGCTCATCACCGCGCTCTCGATAAAACAATGGCTCACGTTGACTGCGGGGCAAATTCCAGTCAGTGGTATCCGCTGGCACGGTATCTTGAATTAAGCCACGAATCTGTTCTGCCTGGGGCGTCAAGACAATATTGTCCTGCGGGCTGACAACTACCGTTGCTGGCAGCAGGGTCATGATCGCTGCTCCCAACGGTTCTTCAACCGCTGGCTTCGGCACTGCAAATTCCAATTCTTTCGCTAAGTCGACACTGCGGTGAGCCAGAACCTGCAGTTCAAACTGACCGCTTGTTGCTTCTGGAACTATCGCCAGCGGTATACGCATTTTTCCCGATGCATCTACCTCTACCGATTCCGCATCAAGCAACTCAACCGGCCGTGAAACAACCTGGCCAACGGTCCAGCCCGGCAAGTCGAGCAACAACGAAATCTGTCGCCCACCCCGCAATTGCCCAGCTAGGGAAATGTCCAATCGCAATTCATCGGAACTAACTCCCACAACATAACGAGGCTCGATGCGCAAACGAGTTTTTTCCGGACGCACCCCTGCACGTATCGAATACTGGTTGCTAAAAAACTCGAACCTTGCTTCAGTCTGTTGAGGTCCAACTCGTTCAGGGCGATCGTCGACTCGACGAACATCCCCACTGTGTTCCCACTGTAACGACCAGTTCCCCTCTACCACGACATCAATGCTGCCAGACTGCTTTACTGCTCCAACGACTTCAAATCCTGCAAATTCAGCAGCCACGACTGGCTTTTCCTTAGCAGGTTTCTGGTCCTGGTTCGTGGTCGGTCGATAAATCGCTTCCAGGGAGAGCTTGGCATTCACGCCAGGTACGGTCGGCACCACCAGCAAACGCTGGCCACTCGTCGACGGCGACTTATCTGCGGGATCGACCGGGAGCGTCGTAATGCGATAATCTTGTTGAGGTAAATCCAACATCTGCATCCCGGGTGGCAAACGAACTTCAAAAGATTTAATCTCTCCACCCGTTGCCGAGATCGTCAATTCAGATTGCGCCGTAATCTGTTCGGGACTCTTAATCGTCATGCGTGTTGCAGTGGCTGCCAGCAATTGGACCGCTGGTTGCTGCGCCATGCGGTCACCACTTAACCAGGCCAATTGGAGTTCACCGCCGGAGAAGTCGAATGTCAAGTCGGTCGTACCGGCAACTGTCGATTGGGTAGTTACACTCAATTCCGTGTCGACCACTTCCGCCTTGGCTGTCGCCACTCGAAACTTCTGAAACCGGGATCTAGCCAGCGGACCAGAAACCACGAGTCGTGTCTCATCTCCAGCACTTTGCAAGGGCGCAATGAGCTTAAGAGTGACCGTGTGCGCTGATTTCGATTGAGCTTTAATCCAGCAAATATACCCATCCACCGGGTCGAGCGCAACGAAAAAGTCGCCCGGGCCCGTATGGGTTGCTCGCTCCTGTAAAATCGTACTGCTAAAGCCTACGGGCACTCGAATCCATTCAACATTCGTTTGCTCCGCAACAAGCCGGATTTTCATGCGAACATTCAATGTCGCATGGGTTCGTGTTGTCTCCCCTGTATAGAGCACTTCTTCCACGGCAAATTCAGGCGGCACCTTGGAACCAAGGAGTTGTCGTCGCAGTTTATAAAGTTGCTCAAACTCTTCCAGCGAAAGATTTGCTACCTTGACTAAATTCCCCTCTGCATCTTTGAGATGGAAAATTTCCGTCTTTGCCTCTCGAATTTCACCCGCCGATTTCGTCGGCGACACGGCAGGCTTGTCTGGAGGATCAGCCGGCGGTTGAGCAGTTGCCAATGGCAACCACAACCAGCTAAGTAAAAGCAAGCAAATCAGAGATGGAATTCGCTCGAACAAAATAACAACTACCTTTGTAGAAATCAGGTTGCCAGCCAAGAGATAAGAAATTGGGGAAACCGACGATATTCTCCTATTTTACGCCGACTGCGAGCGTTAATAAAGAGTTTATACCGATTCTCTCTAAACCGGCTTACGGACTACTATTGGCTAAAACAGTAACCAGCTGTTGGTGGAGCAACGGCGTAGCAGCTCCAGCCAGTTCCGGTTGTCCCCAATGTAGTGGTAAACCGGCCAAATTAGTGATCACCGCACCAGCTTCCTGTGCAATTAAGACCCCCGCAGCAATATCCCAGGCCTTGGGACTGGTGGCCCAATATGCATCCAGTCGTCCCGCTGCCAGGTAAGAAAGATTCAAAGCAGCAGATCCGAGGCGACGCAGGGCCTGCGTCTGGTGCAACATTTCGACAAATTGAGAAATTTCCAGTGCTCCTCGCGGCACATCGGGTGGAAAACTCGCAGCCACCAGGCTCTGATCCAGAGATTCACAATCGCTGGAGTGTAAAGGTTCGCCATTGAGTTGGGCACCCTGGCCAAGCTCAGCACTGTAACACTCCTCGGAGCACGGATCATAGACAACACCCACGAGAGGTTGTCCTTCTTTCATCAGCGCAATCGAGACTGCGAATGGCTGGAGACCATGAACATAATTGACCGTACCATCGAGCGGATCAACGACCCAACAATAAGATTCACTCAACCAGTCCAGTGAGCCTGAATTCCCGTCCCCTTGGCTCGACTCTTCTTCTCCCAGAAAACCGTGCTCTGGAAACGCTTCCAGAAGTGTCTGCTCGATCACTTGCTGAGAGGCAACATCAGCTTCCGTTACCAAGTCTTTGGGACTTTTTTCCTTGGCCACGATACGACCCAGCCAATCTTGCAAGACGGCTCCACCTGCTCGTGCCGCACGCTCTGCCACCTGCCGGTATTCAGACATCGGAGTTTCTCCACCTTACCAAGCAAATCAGCTATCCCGACTGGCTGGTCTCCCCTCCTGTAAACAGAGACTCCTGCCGGAAAACTCTCCGTAAAACAAAAAACCAAACCGTCCATCGCGGGAACGGAACGTCCCTTATGATCCTCTAAGTTTAACGCGCGGCAGTAGAACTGGATATCCAGAAGTACCCTTGCGCACGGGATTTCGGACAGATCACTCGCCTCTCCAGACAACTGCTAAAGAGGCCCCACTAGAGTCCATTTTTAGGGTCAAACTATTGGACATGGCTTCTAATCTTGGTATCATCACTGTTATACCTTTGCATCCATTGGTGAATGTTTACATTCGTCGTGTTGCAAAGGTGGCCTCTTCTCTGTTCCGGCCCCGCCGTCTCGCCTTGTTGCGAACGGCGGGGTTTTTTTTCAGCTGCCAATCACGTTAAATTGTCGCATGTGGACGATCCAAGGGCAGCAAGCCCAACTACAAACGAGCAACTTTTCCGGAACACTCGATCTCGATGTTCCCGGGGCAGGACTACCGCAGCTAAGCTTCTCAGAACAGACATTAGCTGCCGTTGGATAACTGGGAGTGTCACTGGCCAAAAAACTGGTCGACGTTAGCAAAGACAATAACCATTACGCTCGAGACAACAGCCTCGTCGCCAGCTACGGTGATGTCGTCACGACCCACAGCCACGCACAACT
>CAZXJC010000155.1:0-3754 GCA_964640885.1 uncultured Pirellulaceae bacterium
AGGGCAAAGCTGAAAATCATTTGGGCGATCGTACAGCCATGCTTCAGGGCGATTTGTGCCAGTTCGGGAGCGGCGAGGGCCTTGCGGTTGGCCGTCAGGAGTGAAAAACCCTGGTAGGCGATTTGTTGTTCATGGCAAAAATCACGGATGTCGCGGTCCCAGCGGTGGGCTGCGTAGCAGCGGTTCTGTACGAAACTCGGCCCCACGGTGGAATCAGCGCATAAAGATTGCAGTTGTGCGAGCGAAATGTTGCTAACACCTAGCATCCGCACTTGCCCAGCTTTGTGCAGGCCTTCCATGGCGCGCCAGGCTTCCCAGTCGTCGTCAGCCAGGCCCTCGCGCTGGGTTGGTCCGTGTAGGACATAGGAGTCTATCCAGTCGGTTCTTAAATGTTCGAGCGAACTAGCGAATGATTGGGCGACCTGGGTGGCGATCGGTGCCTCGGGGTCATAGGGCAGCCGATCGTCCTGACCGCGCTGAAACGTGTACTTGGTTTGTAGGAAGAGATCGTCCCGTTTCACGAGGCCAGTGTCGATCACCGCGGTAATGCCGGCACCGACAGCTGCTTCGTCGTAGTGACGCCGCTGGTTGGCCGTATCAATCCCGCGGAAACCATTTTGCAGGGCTAACATAGTTAACCCTTCGGTCTGCTCTTCTTTCCAGGCAGTTCCATAAAGGAAGCGGGGTACAGGGTGGTTGTCAATGGACAGGTTCCGTTGCGTCATTGGATGTTTCTCTTTCGTAACCGACCTTTCCCAGCGAGGAAAGATTTCATTGAAATCTTTCCATAAGCATTCCCTTAACAATGTATACTCAGGACTTAGCTTTCAGAACAGCCATTTTTCGGTACCAGGTAAATCGGTGCAGGGCTTCACGCCATCCTAAACTACAAAACGCTGGGGATAAGCAGATGAGAAACTGCACGATATTCACGATTGTTGTGACCCTCATTTTTACGTGCGGGGTAAGCAGCGCCCAAGACGACGTCGAGGTGGCATTCCCAAGGGAGAAGCAGTTAGTTGTTGCCACGAAGGTATTCAAACCTCTTGTTTATCGCGTGAATGATGAACTCGTGGGATTTAGTATCGACTTACTGGAAGTCCTCGCCGATGAATTGGAACTGGAATACGACCTGCGGGTAACCGAATCGGTGGCGGGACTTATCGAGAGTGTGGAAAAAGGCGATGCTGATATTGGAATCGCCGGTATTTCGATTACGGAAGCGCGCGAGGGGGTGGTCGATTTCTCGCATCCTTACTTTGATGCGGGCTTGCAAATACTTGTTCCGAAAACAAGGGATCATTCAGTGCTAGGTGCATTGAAGACACTCTATGTTCCATTGATCGTCCAAGTGCTCGGCCTTCTGTTCCTGATCGTTCTTGTAATGGCGCACTGTATCTGGTTCGCAGAGCGCAGGAAAAATACAGAGCAGTTTCCGAGCAGTTATCTTAAAGGGATCTGGGAAAGTTTTTGGTGGGCTTCGGTTACCCTGACTACCGTTGGCTATGGAGATAAAAGTCCCCGTGGTGTTGTGGGGCGTTTGCTAGGACTTTTCTGGATGTTTGTCGGTATCGTTTTGATCTCTTACTTTACGGCTATGGTCACTACGCAACTTACGGTTGATCGGCTGGAGGGAGAGATTAGTAAGCCAAGTGACTTGGCCGGCCGTAAAGTGGCCACGGTGCGTGGAAGCACATCTGAGAAGTTCCTGGAAAAAGTGCTCGCCAGGGTGCACGCCCTTGATGATTTTGAAAACGCCTTGACCGTTCTTGAAACTGGACAGGTCGAGGCACTCGTCTATGATGCTCCGGTACTCATCTACTATGCAAATCACGAGGGGAGTAATCGTTTTCGAGTCGTCGGTTCGATCTTTGACCATCAGAGCTATGGCATCGCTCTTCAGCACGGCAGCCCATTGAGGGAACCGTTGAACCGAGCCTTGTTGAGGTTGCGAGAAGATGGTCGTTACGAACACATTTATCAGAAATGGTTTGGGCGCTGATTCCCCAACCGCCTGCTAGTGAGACAGGAGCGCTTACCTCAGTCCTGGCTGGCGGCCACGATTTCGGTGGCAGCCGACAAGTCAGCGGCCCGGCCACTCGCCACCAGCGCGATTGCCAGCAGGCCCGTTAACGTCTCCTCTTCGGTCGGGCAAAGGCGTTGCGGTCCTGGCAGACGATCTGTGATCAGTCGACGAAGGAGTTCACTGCGCTGAATCAGGCCACCGGACAGGACCAGTGTTTGCCAGTGTTGCTGCGGGGCCAGACGCTGGGAGCAGAGCTGGTAATTATCGGCCATGTTTTTGAAGGCGGACTGGAAAAGAGAGCCGACTGTCAGGTTGTCAGTTGAAATGTTCTGGATCGAACCGCGTTCACCAAGAGGACCGGCGAAAAACGTTAAGTTGGTTTGCAGGTCTGCATCAGACTGCTGGGCGGCTTGTAAGATGTAGGGCCAGGGATCGGATAAAGAGATTCCCTGGGAATCGGCCAGTTCTTCGAGCAAGTCGACCAGCACGTTTAGAGATCGACCGGCAGGCAAGTGGGTCAATGTCTTGAGATATTGCTGGTCAAAGTAGGGCCGGACCTGGTAATCACCGGGCTCGTAGTGAGCAGATAAAAGACTGACTTGTGATCCGGTGGAGGCATTGATCGACAACTCGTCTGTTTGAAGTAGCGTACCGGCCAGGGCGCATTGATGATCACCAACCGAGGGGTACCAGGGGATTGACTTGCCGGCCAGCGTGATGTTTCCGATTGGGGTATAGGGGTTGCAGAGGCCTGGCCATTTTAAGGTGGGTAATTCGAGCGCCTCGAACGCTTCGTAATGCCAGTTGCCCGTTTCTAAATGGAGTGAACCGAGCGAATTGGTAAATTCTGTCAGCGGTTCTGATCCAGCTAACTGCATGGCGATGAAATCGCCCAGCATCAGGGGGATGGCAGCGTCCGGCAGCTGATTGTTTTCGTGAAGCCAGAAGAGCAGGCTGGCGGCTGAACCGAGCTTGCACTCGTGTCCCAGTTGAGAAAGTCGAGCAGGGGTCAATCGTTCTTGCAACACTTCGTAGTAGGTCTGTTCGGTTGCCCGGAAAGATTCCAGGACCCGCTGGTCTCTCCAGGACAGGTAGTTGCTGCGCGGAGTTCCTTGAGCGTCGGCCAGGACCACGCCAGCCATTTGGTTGCAACTGACGACACCGGCGATCTCCCCGACCTGCACAACCAGGGCCTCTAGTACCTGCCTGGTAGCGTTCACAATAGCCAGCGGATCAAGTTCGAAATGACGTGCTGGTAAGCCAGCCACCGGTTCGGGACTTGGTGAACGGACGATACTGGCAGTCATCGTTAACTGATCCAGGTTCCAGACCGTTCCCTTGATGGAGGTTGAGCCGATGTCGAGTGCCAGGTAGTTCATTTCATCGGTCCTGCTTGTTCTGGGAAAGTTCGACCAGCCCAGGGGAGAGCACGCCATTCTACACGCTTGCTAAGGAGCTGTTAGCCACCTTGAGAAACCACTCGAGAACAGGCCGAGTATTTGGAGGAAACGGTCTAACCTGACGCTTGGGCACGCTTTTTTCTCCATTTTGTACTGGAAAATCAGGGCTAATTGCGACGCCTTTCGTAGCGATTATATTGGAGAGATGGGGTATACTTAGCCCACTTACTCAAAGAGTGACCGCTGGCTCGAGTTCGCTTGATGAAGATTCACATTTCCGGACAATTTTTACGGTTTTCAGTGGTAGCCCTGCTACTGGGTGCCGTGG
>CAZXJC010000156.1:0-3923 GCA_964640885.1 uncultured Pirellulaceae bacterium
AATCTTCCCGGTTTCGATCAACAATTCGCTCGGCAACCTTTCCCTCGCCGGGGATTTCTCGGTCGAGATTGACACGACGCTTGACGACGCCAGCTATTTGCGAGTCACTGGAACCAATGTGGAATTTGCCACCTTAACCCCGGCCAGCCTTATCAGCGGTGACGTCCAAATCGAACGTCAGAGCAGCGACGGAGAGACGAGCGTTATCGTCGCGGTTGACAACGGGACTCTCTCGCTCGGGCCATCGGGGGCAGAGAACGTTACGCTTAACGAAGTATCCGGCTTGCTCGACTGGACGGATGCTTCGCTAGCCGGCCAGCTCTCCGCCGAGGCGAACTTCGGCATCCCCGGGCTGTCGGTTTCGACCGACCAGGTGACCCTTGCGATCAATACCAGCGACTCTCCTTCGCAGACAGATGTAACGTTCGGAAATTCAACGGCCAGTATCGATCTTCCCGCCGGGCCTTACGTCCGGGCTAGTGTGACTGGCACCGTGGTCACGATCGGAGGCATCGAGTTTACGGGGAACTTTGCTTTTGAAGAGGTTGTGGAACAAGGCGACTTAGACGTGCCTGCCACCGACCGAACTTCCGCAGTCACCGTCCCTACGACAGTTACCGTCACGAGCGTAAGCTTTAGCGATGTGACCGCGACCGTGACAGGCCAGGGCATCGAAGATCTTGCTGGCAACGTGCTGGCCCGTGGCGACCAGGTTGCTGGGTCCGTCAGCGGCCGAGTTGCTATTTCGAACGACGTTGGATCGCTCGGAGGTAACGTCGCGTTGACCATCAACAACCTGGCGGATCCAGTCGTAACACTTGAGAGCATTGAGGCGGAGATACGCCTAGGTGATTTCGCGGTACTAACGGGAAGCTATGATTCTAATTCTGATACGAGTCTCACCGACACCGACGACATCCTCCACGATGACGTAAAGGTCTACACAGATGTGGAGGTGTTCATTGGCGACGGACCGTACGAATTGCCCAATGGTGACGTCAACCCGTCAGCGGTAGGCTTTCTAGGCAGGGCCCCCTCATTAGTTCTGCTTGAGGGTGACCAGGGAGAGGTAGTGACGGCGGCAGCCGTAATCACCGAGTTGACGGCGGTTGGCATGGGTGATGAGCTCGTTGATTTCACAGGGGTTCGCTTCGCTTACAATACGACGGACATCGTCTTCCCGGCCAGCAACGCGAACTTAGCCTTCGAGGTTGCGGCCCAGACCGTCGCGATGGAAGCAGATGACGTAGATCTGCTGCTTGCCGGGGTTGGTATTCATGCGACCGATTTTAAAGTGGAACGCTTCAAAACGGCCGTCGGTGCTCCCCTTACCGTGATCAGCTTAGCTGGAGGCAACTTTGAGTATGGGCCCTACGCCACCTTAGGCATCACGGACGCACTGCTGATCGTCAGTGACAACGGTTTCGCCGGTACGGTAGAGGGCACGGTTTCCGTTACCGCAACCAGTATCGGGAACGCTACCGTTGACGCTTCGATCCAAATCAATACCACCGGTCAAGCGGTGGAACGTTCATTCACCCACGACAACCAGCAGAAGACCGTCAGCCTGCCAGCCGGACCCTACTTTGACGTGCAGGTCGAGGATGGGGAATTGGTGGTGGTAGGGCAACGAATCACCGGAGATTTCGCAGTACGCAGTCTTCCCGAGCGTCAGCGCGTCACGATCAGCGACAAGTCACAACAGGCAACCTTTCAGATCATCCTTTACGACGGGGAGACCCATGGATCGGACGACAAAACCGACTTGATGCTTTATCTGCCCGGACAAGCAGATGCGGCCGGTGACCCGTTTGGTGAACTCGTCGAAACGGCGGTTCGCAGCCTTCCCGGCCTTGACGGAGCAAGCGTCGCGCCTGTTTCGATCAGTGGTGACAGCGCGTCCTGGGATATCCTGTTGCCAAGCATGCAGCCTGGGGGAACGGCTGCCAAGGACTACACCTTGGAGATCGTAGCCGGGGGAACCTTCTCACTCGTGGCCCCGCAAGGTCGCGTGGCCGAGACGCAGACACTCGAGCTTTCAAATAACCCGGACCCGGAAGTGGCCGTCAGCTTTACGCTGACAATCGAGCCTGTCGACGAATCGTTCAGCCCAATTACCACCGCTACTCTTAATTACGATCCGAACAATAAAGGTGAATTCGATACGACTCTCCTGCAGGCAATCGACGACGCCGACACGGACGACAATCTGACCGGGCTCTCGGTCGCGGAACATGTAATTAACAATGGTGCAGTAAGCTGGGAGATCACTTTTCCCGTTGTCGACGCCGCGGCCAACGACAGCTTTAGCTTCAAGCCACTCGCCATAACCGAAGTCGGCCAATCTCTTCGGCAACCGGCAATCCTTGTCGACCAGGACGAAGACTCGTTCTCGGATGCCGAGACGCTCACCATTACCGCGTTTAATACCGGTGAGTCGGAGGTGTTTGAGTTTAATAGCGAAAGCGTAGGTCCCGGTAATCACCGGATCGACATCGGCCAGAATCCAGCTCGTACAACGGAGCAGATGGCAGACGCGATCCGAGATGCCATTAACGGCGCTGAGGGCTTTGCGGTGACTGCCACCAGTGATGGAAACGAGGTGACCCTCGATGGAGCTGTGGATATTACGCTCAGCCAGTCGATTACAGCACTGAGCCTGAGTTTCGAGCCCCTTGTCATTGTTCAGGCGGAGACCTCTGCTGCGAGTCCGGCCGTGGCACAGAGCCAGGCTATTAGCATTGCTGATCGAGACCTTGATGCCACCGTTTACCTGGAAATGTCGCTTGCCGGCTCGCAAACGACAACTATCTCAGAAGGCGTTGCCTATGAGGCGGGCGACTCGAGTGATCCTGACGACCCCTTCCGCGCTCGTTTGCAGTACGCCCTTCAAAAGGTGATTCCGGGCATCACCGTTGGCGCGGCTGCCGAAGCCCTCGACCCGGCGACAACTGCCAACTGGACGATTGCGTATCCTGACATGCAGCAATACGCCGATATAAATGCAAGCCCCGGCGCAATAGTGACGGCCGATAATTCGCAGGCGGACGAAGCTCTAGAAATTACGTTTCGCAACGCGAGCGTGCTGTTTGGCTCCGAGGGGGACTCAACGGTCAGTATCATTGATGCAAACGGCCAGCTGACCATCCCACAGACAGGTGGCTCAGCGGGCTACCTCGCCGGAACCGTTTCAGTTACGGCTCCCGAAGTCGAGATCCGTGGTACGGCGGCGTTCGCTGTCAATACGGTTGACAATTCCTATACGGCCCTTGTTTCCGATGGCTATGTCTCAATACTTGGCCAAGAGGTTGCTTTCGGCCTTTTGAACCTTGCCAGAATCGACGATTCAGATGAATTCGAACTCGAAGTCTCCGACTTTACCGCGAAGTTTGGCGATGGCGAGAGCGACTGGATTAGGGCCACTAGCGACCAGACTGCTACGCTGACGCTCGGCCCGACAGGAAGCACGGCGAATATTCCGAACCTGACAGTCTCAACAGACATTCCCGACCTGGACCTCTCGGGCACCGTAACCCTCGCAGTAGACACCATAGGTGAAAATGAAACGTTTGAGATTTCCGGAGCGGATGTTTCGCTGGCAGCACTGGGACAGACACTTACCGGCGGCTTCACTTTCCAGGAAACTCAGTTGTCCGGAACGCCCTCCCGTGATGTTGTGCTATTGGCGGTCGAAAACGCCAATCTGTCGCTTTACAGGCCAGGAGATCCAGCGGAACTCTTCGTTGCGGTATCAGGCGTGACGGGGAATGGCCTTTTTACTGAGTCGGGGATCGTTGCTGACCTTTCCGGCAATGCCGAGTTCTTTCTCCCCGCAAATGCTGCAGCAACTCACGCATCGGTGAGCCTCCAAGTCAACACCCTGGAAGCCGCAATCGAGGCCGTCACCGTTGGTAGCGCGGTCC
>CAZXJC010000157.1:0-3692 GCA_964640885.1 uncultured Pirellulaceae bacterium
GTTGCTTGATTCAGGCAACTTTGCCACTAGTGATCTGAACGATCTCTATCGCCGTATTATCAATCGCAACAACCGCTTGCGCAAACTCGTCGACCTCAATGCGCCTGAAGTTATCATTCGTAACGAAAAACGAATGTTGCAACAGTCAGTCGACGCCCTCTTCGACAATAATCGCTGTAAACGACCCGTGCTCGGTAGTAGCAATCGACCACTGAAGTCCTTGACCGACATGATCAAGGGAAAACAGGGACGCTTCCGCGAAAACTTGCTCGGAAAACGAGTCGATTATTCAGCGCGTAGCGTGATCGTCGTTGGACCTCAGCTCAAGCTGCACCAGTGTGGCTTGCCGAAGAAAATTGCCCTCGAACTGTTCCAGCCGTTCATTATCCGCAAATTGAAAGAACTCGGTCACGCCGATACCATCAAGAGCGCTAAGAAAATGCTGGAACGCAAAGATGAAGAAGTGTGGGATATCCTGGAACAAGTGATTCGCAATCATCCCGTCCTGCTTAATCGAGCGCCAACCCTGCACCGCATGGGTATCCAGGCCTTTGAACCAATCCTCGTCGAAGGTAATGCCATTCACCTTCACCCGCTCGCCTGCAAAGGATTCAATGCCGATTTCGACGGTGATCAGATGGCGGTCCATTTGCCACTTTCAATCGAAGCACAGGTGGAATCACACACCCTCATGATGTCCACCAACAACATCTTTGCACCCTCCAACGGCAAACCGATCATGAGCCCCTCTCAAGATACGGTCATGGGTTGCTTTTATGTCACCGTTGAATTGCCGAACCGAAAAGGCCAGGGCATGGTCTTCTCATCTCTCGAAGAAGCTGACCTGGCCCACTCGCAAGGCGCTCTCGATATGCACGCCAGGATCAAGGTTCGATTGCCACAGAACCGTAAAATTAATTCCGAAGACGATCAGGCCAACCAGGAAGGATCCCTAATCGAAACAACCTATGGCCGGATCATGTTCAACATGATGCTGCCTGAAGGCCTGGACTTCTATAACATTCCCTTGCGGGGTGGTGACCTGGCCAAGGTAATCTCGGATTGCTACCAGGTCCTGGGACGTCGCGCTACTATCGAATTGCTCGATGACATGAACCAGCTAGGATTCCGTGAAAGTACCCGTAGCGGGCTCTCCTTTGCAACTGATGATCTTGTTACTCCCGAATCGAAAACAAAGATCCTCTCCGAGGCGGAAAAGACCGTGATGAAGTTCCGCAAGCTTTATGATCGTGGTGTGATCACAGAAATGGAACGCTACAACCAGGTCCTGGAAACCTGGACCCATGCTCGGGAACAAATCACCAGCGAAATGATGCAAGCCATGGAACAAGACGATCGTGGTGGCCACGGTTACGTCAACCCGGTCTTCCTGATGGCCCACTCCGGTGCCCGTGGTGGCATCGAACAAATTCGTCAGCTCGCCGGTATGCGTGGCCTCATGGCAAAACCGACAGGCGAAATTATCGAAACACCCATTAAGGCTAACTTCCGAGAAGGCCTCTCCGTGCTCGAGTATTTCAGTTCCACTCATGGCGCCCGTAAGGGACTGGCCGACACCGCGCTGAAAACAGCAGACTCCGGTTACCTCACTCGTAAACTAGCCGATGTTGCCCAAAATGTTGTCGTCACCATGGATGACTGCAAGACCTCCCAGGGGATTACTAAGGGAGTCCAATATCGGGGTGAAAAAGTGGAAGTACACCTCTCTGACGCCGTGATCGGACGTGTTAGTCGACAAAATATCGTCAATCCCATCACCGATGAAGTGATTGTCAAAGATGGGGACCTGATCACATCCGACGTCTGTCGCAAAATCGAAGAACTGGGACTGGAACGTATCCAAGTTCGTAGCCCCATGACCTGTGACGCACCCCTCGGTGTCTGCCGACGCTGCTACGGCATGGACATGTCTACAGGAGCCATGGTGGAAGAGGGAATGGCGGTTGGAATTATTGCCGCCCAGAGTATTGGTGAACCCGGAACCCAACTCACCATGCGAACGTTCCACATCGGTGGAACGGTCAATACCAGTATCGAAGAAAGTGACATTCGCGCTCAAAAGAGTGGCCAAGTCCGGTTCACACGGATGAGTTTCGTCACCAACGAAGAAGGCAATAACATCGTCCTGACCCGTAACGGCGAAATCTGCTTGCTCGATGCTAAAGGACGTGAATTCGAGAAGTATGAAGTGCCCACCGGTGCCGTCCTACTGGTAGAAGAAGGCCAGGAAGTCAAAGCAAATGCAGTTCTCTGCCAGTGGGATCCTCACAGTATTCCGATCCTGGCAGAAGTAACCGGTAAAGTTCGCTTTGAAGATGTTGTCGAAGGAGAAACGCTGCGACTGGAAAAAGATCACGGTGGCCACGTGCGGCGCCTGATCATGGATCACAAAGGTGATTTGCATCCACAGATCGTCTTGGAAGACGAAGAGGGTAAACCCAAGGATGTCTATTACCTGCCGGAACGAGCCCATATTGAAGCAGCGGAGGGGACAATCGTGCAGGCGGGTTCGATCCTTGCCAAGACCCCCCGAGAAGCTTCTGGAGTTACCGATATTACGGGTGGACTTCCGCGAGTTACAGAAATCTTCGAAGCTCGCAAGCCAAAAGATCCATCGGTCATCGCTGAAATCGATGGCACCGTTGAAATCCTCGTCGAAAAGAAACGTGGGAAACGAAGTATTATCGTTCGCGGTGAAAGTGGTATCGAAAAAGAACACCTGGTCCCACACGGAAAACGATTCTTCGTACACTCTGGTGATATCGTGAAAGCCGGACAGTCGCTAGTCGATGGACCACTGGTTCCCCACGACATTCTCCGCGTCTCGGGCGAGGAAGCAGTCCAACAGTACCTCGTGCACGAAGTTCAACAAGTTTATCGCAGTCAGCGAGTGGAAATTAACGACAAGCATATCGAAATTATCATCGCTCGCATGCTCCGCAAAGTTCTTATTGAACTCCCCGGAGATACCAGCCTGCTGCCCGGCATCGTGATGGATCGATTTGAATTCCGAAAAATCAACCAGGATATGGCCGGTTGTGTACGGATTTCCGAACCCGGCGATAGTGACTACGAGCTTAATGCCATCGTTCCCAAGGAAGCTTTTCAACAGACCAACAGTCAAATTGAAACGCTTGGCGGAACACCGGCTAAAGGAGCCCGCCCGAAACCGGCAACCGCCAGTACGCAATTACTGGGGATCACCAAGGCATCAGTGCAAAGTTCCAGTTTCATTTCAGCGGCAAGTTTCCAGGAAACTACCAAGGTGCTCACCGAAGCAGCACTGGCCGGCAAAGTCGATTCACTCGTCGGCCTGAAGGAAAACGTAATCCTCGGACACCTGATTCCGGCAGGAACCGGGTTCCGCACTTTCCAGGATGCAGAAGTGAAATATCAGCCTGCTGCTCTGGAACAAATGGCGGCCGAAAAAGAACAAGCCCTGGTCACTCAATTCCCCTTGTTGCAATCCGGGGACGAAGAAGAGACTGGCGCAGTGGAAACACCCGTACCGGCCGAAATGGAACTCGTTTCAGATCCAGATCCGCTGCCAACCCCCGAGGAGACACCGCCACCAGCCGGTGAAATCTCAACACAAGACGAATAATTCGGGACCACGCCCCCCGAGGACCCACCACCAGCCCCCGACGAAAAAGGGACAGACCCCCACCACC
>CAZXJC010000158.1:0-3314 GCA_964640885.1 uncultured Pirellulaceae bacterium
TGAAAATGGAGCAGTTGGCTATATCACCACGACATCAGCATTAACTCGTGGTGGAGGCAGTATGCGAACCGATTTTATTCTTGAAGACCATATAGTACTTCAGTTAGGTCGGGGAAATTTTACAATTGTGCCAGAAGGTGTAGTAGAAATTGAGGTTCCAGACACTCCACAGGTTTCAGCACATGAGGCTTTTATCAACGCCATTCAGGCCAACGATCAATCCATTGTAAAGTCCTCCTACGCTGATGGACTTAGGTCAGCACTTGTATCGATATGTGCTACCCAATCCGCAATCGAAGGAAGGCCAATTCAAATTCCGAAAGTACCATAAGCAACTAGGAAAAGTTATGGAAGATCTACAGTATCAAGTAGGTGTTGAAAAAATAGACATTACACCAGACTATCCTATTCGACTTAGTGATTACCTAAGTAGCTGCTGTTGCAATTCTTGTCTATTGTCTTTTCCAGAACAGCATAAACTATCAGGTGTCATAACATAGAGCTGGGCTGAAACAGACGTTTCCACAGGTACCTTCCTAACGTCACTTTGTAAAGTGACATCAAACCAGAGACAAGTGAATATAGTACTAAGCATGAAGCTATGCTAATCTGAAGATAGGGATGAGTATAACCAGGTATATAATTCAATTAAGGTAGGTTATGAGACTTCTCAGGTCGCTTAGAATATTCAGGGTGATTAAAGTATGGCAAATAGGACTACTTGCTTTAGTTCTATTTGGTGTTTGGTGGTGGAACAAGATTAGAAAAAAAATAAAGTAGGCTCAATAATAAGAGAGTATATGATGAAACACGGCCATATGACGTATCGCTGTCATATAGGAGAAACCAAATATTCAGGAGGTGCGAAACCGCTTCCTCGAATGGGAAAAACAACATAAATAGCTTTGAGCTATTAGCAACCAGAATTCTGGTATCACCTGTTTTTCCGTTTTTGATAAGCCTTAACCTGACAAGAACGGCCACAATAAACCTTAGCTTTACATCCTTTCCTAGGCACCCTGAAAATCCTTTCACAGCCGATATTGACACACCTTTTAACTTCAATTCGATGATTGAGCACCTCAACTATTCCCACCAGTATGGCATCCTGCAATACCATCAATTCATCTAAACCATGCCACTGTTTGGCTTCGTAAACAACCTCCGTCGGTACCATATCAGGTTGATCGAGTTGGTAATACTCTTCGTAATACACCTCGCTATTTTCAACCGGTGATGAATTAACCGGTAATCGTTGAAAATCCCTTCCTAGCTGATGCGCCGCAAGTTTTCGTAGCCAAACATTCAAATCACCTTTACCTATAATCTGACGGTCAAGAAAGTTATCAATGACTTTCCTGGTAACACTGTGATCGTATAATAAATGAATCAGATCATCTGAATCTATCCATTCACCGCGATGATGCCATAACGGGTATTGGTATATTCCCGGACAATTCGTCATCTTGATTTTAGCGTACATATCCTGCGTTGATCCCAACAGTTTTTCTGCAATACATACTAACGCTGCTTCTTTTTCTACAGGAATGTTGTCTGTTACATGCTTCACCATAAATGTAACTTCTTCATCGGTTTCTAACAACATAACTGTAGCTGTAAAAACTTCAGGCACATGTCTTTCAAAGAATCGGTATACCCGATCCCTGTGTTGCTTGGTTAACGGTTTCCTTTTCGGTGATGGAGCTGGATGCAACATGACTTGAAGATTGTAGAATTCCACCAATAGGTCGACATGCGACTCCGTATTTGTGTCTGGGATGATGCTATTTCGCATGGAAGCCATCAGGCGGCAATCGAATATTTGCTGAAATCATTCTCAGCACTTTGCACTAAATTATCCCACTTTAGGAATATCGTTTGATTGGGTGACGCCGGATCGACAACACCTCCTTCTACAACCAGATCCCGCACCCAGACAACCCTACCCACAAGATGGACCTTATCTGGATCCAACGTGTGGTTGTGCTGACGAATATAAGTGATGATGTTTTTAACTGTCTTCATTCCGACATGCGCCTCCCGCAAGAAAACTATGGTTTTTATCTCAATCCAGTCAGTCTTTGAAAAAATGTTCCGATTCGGCTCACCGTTGGCTAGTTTACCACCCTTGCTATTTTGCAGGGACGGTCCAACTAATCCCATCTGCATCCACCGCCGTAGTTTACGCGGCAATATACCCAATGATTCACAGACATGTTTCTGTGTTATCCCTCGAACCTAACCTGGTGACGATATTGACTTAATCATTGTATTCTCCTAACAGACTTTTGTAAATCAGCGAAGATCCTCGACCCAAATTCCAAGAATCGGCTATTGCATCCGGGGTCGTATACCCCCTCGGCTGCAAATCCTTGCCATACATACCAACAGATTTCAAGATATGAATGGCTGATGACTGCCTCAGTTTCAGGTCTTCCGAATTCAGGTCTTCTTCCAACACATCTACCGCGCTAGAAACCAGCGATCTCAATCGCTCCTCTCCTGATCCCCAGACGGATTTACGCCGACGATTCAATTCAGCCACAAAAAAGGGGTTGTGGTTCTGCCATTGATTGACGGTCGACCTATTAACTTTAACTGATTCTGACACTTCACGATCAGATTTGCCAATGATCAAGAGGTCAATGGCATTTTCCTGTTCAATCGTTAATTGCTGGGATTTGTTGGTTTTTGTCACCGACATATTAACCTCCTCCAGATAATTTATAAGCATTTAATGATGGTTTGATACCGAGATACTGTATTACCAGTCTCCACGCCAGTAAACCTGCCTAACCGCATTTTCAATTAATTTACCCACCGTCAATGACCTTCTTCCGCGGGCAATTAGTTCCAGTTTTTTCCTGACCTGGCGTGGAAGCTGAATTTTATGATCACAGTTCTCACACCAGTTACGCAAGATGGCCGATACTGATGTATGACGGGTTTTGGCATGTACTGCCAGCTTCCGAGCCACATCATCATCAAGCCGGAATGTGATGGTTCGATTCTTATGGGATTCCATTATTTATGGTCGCCACCTCCTACGATAAGTCGTAATAATAGTGTCACCTTCCAGTCATTTTTGTACGTTTACCGTACGTTTTTAACTCAATGATGACATTATCTAATTGATATAAAAAAGTGTGAATATGGCATAAAATCTTGCTTCAAAAAACAGTTCAACAGCTTCATCTTATTACCACCTGTATACTGTACGTTTTTAACTCAATGGTGACACAATTGATTTAACTAGTCATATCAAGGGTTCAGGCTACCTGTCGAGAGGTGGTTTTTTACCCCAATTCTTCCCA
>CAZXJC010000159.1:0-2773 GCA_964640885.1 uncultured Pirellulaceae bacterium
ATGTCCCACCTGCCTGCCAAGCGATCTGTCAGATTTACCTGCCATCGGTTATGGCAACTGTTGGCTATTTGTTTATGGACTGCCACACCATTAATGGCCGCACCGCCCGCAACGGTTCACTACGAAACCCACATCGCTCCGATCTTTCAGAAGCATTGTGTCTCCTGTCACAATCCGCAATCGATGAAAGCCGAGCTTGACCTGAGTTCTCCCGAAGGACTTTTTCGCGGTAGTGAATCGGGGCATGTCGTCGATCCAGAGAATGGAGAGGAAGGCCTGCTCTATGAAATGGTCCATGAGAAGCTCATGCCTCCGGAAGGAAAACCAGCCCTCTCGGCTGATGAAATCCACACCCTCGGCAATTGGGTTAAAACCGGGATGTCCTTTAAGTCCAAGGTCGACATCCAGAAACTGATGGCCGCTGGCGAAGTGAACCAGCATGATATTGAACCGCTACTACTGCTGCGGTGCGCGGTTTGCCATGGCCTGCGAACACAAGAAGGAGGCTTGGACCTGCGAACCAGGAAGGGCATGCTGAAGGGAGGCAAATCGGGACCGGCTATTGTGCTGGGCAAACCGGCGGAGAGCCTGCTATTAAAGAGAATCCATGCTGGTGTAATGCCTCCGAATAAATTGCTCATTGAAGCGGGCGTTAAGCGAATGGGAGAGGCTGAAATTGCCCTGCTAACACGCTGGATTGAATTAGGGGCCCCGGAAGTCACTCTCCAGGAAGATGTCGCTACAACCCGGCTGGATCCGCTGGTAAATGATGAAGATCGGCAGTTCTGGTCTTTTCAGCGACTTGCGGACGTCACCGTTCCAGAAACCCACAACGGTGGTCAGGTGATCAATCCAATCGACAACTTTGTGCTGAAACAGTTACAAGAACACAAGCTGACCTTTTCCCCGGCAGCAGATCGACTGACCTTGATGCGCCGAGCTTACTTTGACCTGACGGGCTTGCCTCCCGAAGCGGACGACGTTGAACAATTTCTCCAGGACCAGGATCCACTGGCTTACGAGAAAATGATTGATCGCCTGCTGGCCTCACCACGCTACGGGGAACGCTGGGGACGGTTTTGGCTCGACCTGGCTGGCTACGCAGATTCTGAAGGAAAACGAAGTGCCGATCCACTGCGACCTTTTGCCTATCGGTACCGTGACTATATCATTCGCGCATTCAACAACGACAAACCGTACGATCGAATGCTGCTAGAGCAGTTGGCCGGTGACGAACTGGCTGATTATGAAAATGCGAAAATCATCACACCCGAATTGGAAGACAACTTGATTGCCACCGGCTTTTTACGGATGGCTCCGGACGGTACCGGTTCGGATATCGTTAACTTTGTTCCCGAACGGATGGAAGTGGTCGCCGACGAGATCGACATTTTTGGCAGTGCTGTAATGGGGCTGTCATTAAAGTGTGCCCGCTGTCACAGCCACAAGTACGATCCGATTCCTCAACGGGATTACTACCGCCTGTGGGCCATCTTCAAAGGAGCCTACGACGTCCATGACTGGCTCAAACCTGCTTTCGTACCAGGGCAAACCAAGGTTAAGAAACCGGGCCGAGTACTAGAGTTCGCCAGTCCACAAACCAGGGAACGTGTCGCGGAACATAACCAGCGGCTAGATCAGCAAATCGACCAGCAGAACAAGCCGCTACAGACGCTGACCAGAGAATTGCAGCAGCAACACCTGGCAGCACAACTCAAACAGCTGCCCGAGGCCATCCGCGCCGATGTCCGGGCTGCCGTGCAACTTGGCAAAGACGATCGCAGCGAAGTGCAGCAGTACCTGGTAACCAAGTTCGGTAAACAACTTACCCTGACTGAAAAACAACTCCAGCAAAACAAGGACTACAAGAGCCTGGAAACAAAGGTGGCAGCTGCCGTAAAAACACTAACAGAACAAAAACAACAAGTTCCCGCTATTCGTGCTCTCTGGGATCGGGGCGACCCATCACCCACGTACATTTATCGCCGAGGAGATTACCAGCAAACCGGACGCCTGGTCGGACCAGGAGTCCCTTCGGTACTGACCGATGGAAAAACACCTTTTCCAGTAGCACCTCCCTGGCCTGGTTCTAAGAAAACAGGACGTCGCCTGGCGCTGGCTAAGTGGTTAGTGAACCCCGAACATCCGTTGACCGCTCGTGTGATGGTCAATCGCATCTGGAAACACCATTTTGGCGAGGGCATCGTGCGTAGTCTCGACAACTTTGGTGAACTAGGGACGCGCCCCACGCATCCTCAACTGCTGGACTGGCTGGCTGGCCAGTTCATAGAGCATGGCTGGAGCATTAAGCAGATGCATCGGTTAATGATGACGTCGCGCACCTACCGGCAAGATTCGCAGGTCAACGACCAGCTTGTCCAACTCGATCCGGAAAACCGCTGGCTATCCCGCATGCCACTGCGACGACTCGATGCAGAAGAAGTTCGAGACACCCTCATTCACCTGGGTGGCAAACTGAACGAATCTCATTTTGGGAAGCCGGATCCGGTAAACGTTGCCAAAGACGGTTTGGTAACAGCCATTGCTCAACAGGGTGCCTGGCGGCGAAGTATCTACTTGCGGCAACGACGCAAAGAGATGCCAACGATGCTAGAGACCTTTGACTTACCCCAAATGAATCCAGCTTGCCAGGATCGGCCTACTTCAACGGTCGCCCAACAGGCACTCTACCTGATGAATAACGCCACCATCCGGCAACTCAGTACATCGTTTGCCAGTCGCGTCTTAGAAGAGGCAACTGACATGGAGGAAC
>CAZXJC010000160.1:0-3310 GCA_964640885.1 uncultured Pirellulaceae bacterium
GGCGTAACCAAGTTGTCGGCCATTGCGATCGGCAACGGCAACGTCTCCCACGAATCCTTCCTTGGGTCCTACGTCGCCTGCTGCTCCCTGGATAAACATGCAGGGGACCCCAGTAGCCTCTTCCACCACTTCTCGCATCGCTCCCGGATAGTCCGGACTAATCTGCTGATTGTCCCAGGCCAGCGTGGTGGGGTGACAGGCATAATTAACGAGTGTCGCCAGCGTGCGGCCCTCGGCATCATCAATTCGACCCACCAGGACGGTCTCATCATCCTCCCCTTGCGGTTTGTAACCACAGACAAACTGCTGGCTCGACTCATCCCAATAATCGCGGTGAGCCGCCAAGTCACAGTCTACCTGGCCGTAGCAAATGGTAACCGGTTGCATACTCTCGAAGGCTGCCCTCACTAACTCGCCTACCTTTGCGGTCAGGCTTTCCAGGTAGGGAGGAATCAGTTCTCCTCCCGCCAATTCCCAGCGATCCTGACCGAGCAAGCCTGCGGCGTGAGTATGAGAAAACGTCACGGTCACCGATTCAGCAGCGATTCCCTGCTGTTGTTCAAGGAGATCCAGCATCGGCTGTAATTCACGATGGCCGAGCAGGCAATGATCCAGGGCGATCCAAACGTGCGGGCTCGACTCACCTTCCAGGCGATCCAGGATCATCACGGTAGCCGTTAAGGGGCGGTGGATTCCGTCTGCCCGTTCGTGGGTAGCCGCTCCCCACATCCGCTGGTAAATCCCGTCAGGAGGTGTAATATCACCCCGTGCTCCCCCCCAGCGGCTGTGTCTTTGTGGTGTTTCAACATGCTGCGTCATGATTCATCCTTCTGCCCAGTGACCCAAGAGTGGTCAAGTACCGTACCATTGGTTCGCAGGAAAAACCAGCAGAGTCCAGCCCCGACATACATCAAGCCAAACAGCAACAGGACAGCATCCCAGGCGCTGCCCGCGTACTCCGGGTAATGATGTGCGATCAGCTTCAGCGACCAGGGAACTGCGTTGATGAACAATAGCGCACCAAAATTGCCGCACATGTTCATCGTCGCGAACAGGGTTGCCACGTGGCGACTGCCCATATCGATGGTAATCGTGTAGGCGCAAGGCCCGGCAACAGAAGCGCAAAAGGAACCGATGCTAATGGCAATCACCGCCAAGAGCGGATCGGCTATGAAGTAGGCTGCCAACACAAAGCCAGCACAGGCAAATACACAAGAAGCTGCCAGTCGGCGGCGAGCTATGCTCAGGCTACCTGTGCGCCGATAAAGCGCATCAGAGACGGCACCACCGACCCAAGTACCACCCACTGCTGCCAGTAAGGGAAGTGAATTAAGTAATCCCGATTTTGCTGGAGTAACGCCACGTGTTTCCTGCAGGTAAGTGGCGAACCAACTGGCAAAAAAGATATAGCCTGCACCTCGAAAGGCCTGCTGTCCACAAATGCACCAGGTGGCCGAGTTTAACAGCAGCGCCCGCCAGGGAATGGCCTCGCCAGGCTCGGCTACTTCAACCGCCGGTTCGCCGTCATCTGCAACCAGCGCTTGTGGATCCGGTGCTTGAATAAGAGCAAGCTCTGCTTCATTGACCGCTCCGTGGTCCTGGGGCAAGTCACGAAACCAAAAATAAAAACCAGCCGCCCAAACCAGCCCAAAGCTACTGAACACTAACATCGTGCCGCGCCAGCCGAGTGGCTCCAGTAACAATCCACTCAGGGCAGCTCCGACCGCTCCACCAATCGACATAAAACTTCCCAGCCCACCCATGGCCAGGGCCCGCCCGGTCGGCGCAAACCATTTGGAAACCGTGTTGGTCGCGCAAGGAAACAGTCCGGCTTGGAAGATACCGTTCGACAATCGTGAGACAAACAACACGACAACCCCAACCGCTCCGGCCGCGCAAGCCATCAGCCCGGAAGCGGCCGACCAGGCAACAGCAAACAACGACAGGCAGCGACGACTGCCCCAGCGTTGGCCAAGCATACCGGTCGGAATCTGGAAAATGGCATACATCAAAAAAAACGAACTGATGATGTATCCCATCGTCACCTCGTCAATCTTCAAATCCTTGCGAATCGTGCTTTCTAGCGTGCCGATGCTATTACGGCAGATATAGGCGATGGTAGCTGCCAGGCAGAGCCAGCCGAGGGTGCCGAAACGGGCGCAGGTTGGCCCCTGCGGTCGAACCGGCAGATCACTCTCGGTCGTCGGCGTTGGTGAATCTAATGGCATGTAATTTAGCTCTTGAAAAACGCGCCCCATTTGTAGTGATTCAAGGGAGCGAGTAAGATGTGTGTCATATCAGTGAAGCTGAACGTGCAGTCCGCCTGTTGGCTAAATTCGCTAATATTGAACGGGCTGTCAAATTGCTAACCTACAAAATCATCCTGCTGGCAATGGAGTTCTTATCCCATGCAACAGAGATTCTTAACAGGTCTCGCTCTCTGTACCCTGAGCCTGGTCTCCTGCTGTTTTACAACAAGTCTGTTGAGAGCTGCTGATCCGATTCCCGCTCGAATCGAATTTAATCGGGACATCCGTCCGATTTTGGCCAACAACTGTTTTAAATGTCATGGTCCGGATGAAAAGAAACGACAATCCGACCTGCGACTGGATCTCCAAGATCAGGCCCTTGCCAAACGTGATGGCGAAGCGGCCATCGTACCGGGAAAGCCGGACCAAAGTGCCCTAATTGCCAGGATCCTGGCAGACTCAGAAGAAGAACGGATGCCGCCAAAAGACTCCGGGAAATTTCTCACTGCGAGAGATAAAGCCCTGCTACAAGCCTGGGTCCAACAGGGAGCAAACTGGCAAGAACACTGGGCATGGATCCCTCCCCGTCCTCAAGCCATTCCACAAGTCGCCACGGTCTCGAAAACTGGCAACGCTATCGATCACTTTATCCAGGCCCGGCTTAAATCAGCCGGTCTTAGCCCTTCGGTGGCAGCCAAACGGCGGACGCTGATTCGTCGGCTCTATTTCGATCTAACTGGCCTGCCGGCTGAACCCGCTCATGTGGAAGCCTTTGTGCAAGATGCTTCTCCCAAAGCGTATGAAAAACTGGTCGACCAACTGCTGGCCTCTCCTCACTTCGGAGAACGGATGGCTATCTACTGGTTGGACGTCGTTCGCTACGCCGACAGTAATGGCTACCACGCTGACAAACCGCGGCAAATTTCTCCTTATCGGGATTACGTCATCAGCGTTTTCAACAGCAACAAACCGTACGATCAATTTATCGTGGAGCAATTAGCAGGTGACCTGTTACCGGAACCAACGCCAGAGCAAAAGGTCGCCTCCGGTTTCAACATGCT
>CAZXJC010000161.1:0-5090 GCA_964640885.1 uncultured Pirellulaceae bacterium
ACACTTGCAACGACGATTCATACCTTGTTCCTTAAAACGGATTCCGGACAATTCTTCCTACTATAAAATCGTTTCAGCACCTTGGCTATTGGGCCTGCTTCACGAAGCGACCTGGAAATGCCATATTACGGTATCACTGGGCACTCGCCTGCTAATTCTAGCGAGATATTTCTCACGGAACCTGAGCACTCATGGCAAAGAACAACACGGCTGATGTAATTATCATCGGTGGCGGAGTCGCCGGATTGAGTACCGCGATGCAACTGGCCGAGCGTGGGAGCCGCGTAATCGTCATCGAACGCGAACGACTGGCCAATGGTTCGACTGGTCGAGCTGCCGGGCTGCTAGGGCAATTGCGAGGAACCGAAGCTCACACCCAGATGCTGATGGATGGGGTTGAAATCGTTAAGGAGTTGGAACAACGGGCCGACGTAGAGATATTCCTGCAGACCGGATCCCTACGGGTGGCAGCCACACCAGAGCGTGCCCAGGAAATCAAGGACCTGGTCGCCATGGGCAAGTCGATTGATTTCGAAATCGATCACATCGACAACGAAGAAGTTGCTACCAGGCTGCCCTACATGAAAACGGATGACTTGATCGACGCCTGTTACTGCCCTACCGATGGTCACTTGCAACCGGCGGAACTGGCCAGCGCTTACCTAAAAGTCGGCAAAAGTGCAGGAGTCGAATACCTGCAAAACTGCCCGGTTGAAAAAATCTTAATTGACCATGGAAAGGCACAGGGAGTTGAAACGGCCGCTGGCACCTTCCATGCCCCGGCCATTGTCAACGCCGCCGGCCCCTGGTCCTACCTGGTTGCCGAGTTAGCGGAGGCGGTTTTGCCCACCGCGGCCATCGGACATTACTACCTGACCACGCGTCCCGATGAGCAAAATCCAGTCGACCGACTGAGCCCGGCCATTCGAGACCGACATCAACGTATTTATTCGCGTCCCGAAAGTGGTGGATTAATTGTCGGGCTCTACGGAGAAGAGGCAATCGAGTATGACATGGAGCAACTGCCTGTCGACTTTGACATGTCCACTCTGAAAGCCCGACAGGACGACATCCATGTGGCGCTGCTGATCCATGCAACTCAACAACGCTTTCCGTGGATTAATGAACGAACTCCGATGACCATCACGGCTGGCATCATGACCTTTACACCAGATGGAAAACCTTTTTGTGGCAAAATGCCTGGCATCGAAGGACTCTACCACTGCTCCGGTTTCAGTGGGCACGGAATTGTTCAAAGCCCGGCCATCGGTGTCATTATGGCTGACCTGGTTCTCAACGGAGAAACCGACTATGACATCGCGGCCATCGAGGCAGACCGTTACCACGATATCGCCGGGTTCCAGCAACGTAGCGACATCAAGGCCAAGTGTTACCAGATGCAGTCGGACTATTACGGTCGCGTCGAAGATGGCTCAGACGGATAATTTTTCAACAGCTGGCTGATACCAGATTGCCGCCATGAAAATCCTCGTACCCACCAAGCGTGTTCCCGATACTGATCAGAAAATTCGAGTTCGGGAAGACTGCCAGGGGATCGAAACCGGAAATCTTCCCTTTGTCATCAATCCGTTTGATGCCATCGCCGTGGAAGAAGCCATTCGCATTCGTGAAAGCCAGCATTCTGAGGTTGAAGTCATAGCCGTTGGCATTGGCTCAGTTGATTACGAAGAGCAACTCCGCACCGCCCTGGCAATGGGAGCTGATCGCGCTATCCTGGTGGAAACTGCCGATCACCTCGACCCCTGGAATGCCGCTTGCATCCTGGCAGCCGTGGTGCAAGGCCAGCAGCCAGACCTGGTCCTGATGGGAAAACAGGCAGTCGACGATGACGCTAACCAAACCGGCCAGTTCCTGGCCGCCCAACTCGACTGGCCCCAGGCAACCTTTGCCTCCCAGTTGGAGCTTGACGAGACGAGCTTACGCGTCCATCGGGAAACCGACCACGGGATCGAGGTGGTCCAGGTTCGCTTGCCAGCCATCGTCACTACCGATCTGCGACTCAACGAACCCCGTTACGCATCTCTGCCTGGCATCTTGAAAGCCAGAAAGAAAGAAATCGACCGAGTCTCGCTGGCTACCCTGGAAATTGAAATCGTGCCGCGAATTGAAATCTTAAATATGCATTCATCCTCCACCAGCCGGCAATGTCTGCAGGTGCAGAACGTCGACGAGTTAATCGACAAGCTGCGCAACGACGCAGAAGTCCTTTAAAGGGAGTAACCAAGCGGTGCGAGTTTTAGTGATTGCCGAGCAGGAGGGGGCGACCATTCGACCGGGTAGCCGTTCCGCGCTGACATTTGCTCACTCCGTTGCCGAACAAGCGGGCGGACAAGTGGAACTGTTACTCATCGGACAAGAGACTGATGAGGCGGCCCGCGATGCTGCTCGCTACGCCCCGGTGCTGGTCGCTCAAGACCCTGCCCTGGTCAATCCTGTCGCCGATCGATACGCGGCAGTCATCGCCCAAACGGTCACACAACGCAACGTCGATCTGCTAGTAGCTGCGTCTACTACTTATGCCAAGGATATTGTGGGACGCGCCGCTGGGTTACTTGGCGGAGCAATGGCCAGTGACGTGATTGGGCACGATTGGACCGACGGGCAACTGGTCATGCAGCGCCCGATGTATGCCGGGGCGGTAATTGCCAGCGTCCGGCTGACCCAGCAACCCTACATCGTCACCATCCGGCCGTCTGCCTACGAGGCTGCTGAACCCGCAGCTACCAGTCATCCGTGTGAATCCCTGCCGGTCGATGACTTAGTACTGCCCGATCACATCCAGTACGAACAAATCGAAGCCAAAACAAATCATCGACCGGACGTAACCGAAGCTCGGGTTGTCGTCTCCGGTGGACGAGGCATCAAGAATTCGGAGGACTATGAGCAACTGATCGGAGGCCTGGCCGATGTGCTGGCAGGGGCGGCAGGAAGTTCCCGTGTCCTGGTCGATGCGGGTATCACACCCAACGAACTGCAAGATGGCCAAACCGGTAAGATCGTCGCTCCTGAACTCTATATTGCCGTCGGTATTTCAGGAGCCGTCCAACACCTGGCTGGCATGAAAAACTCGCGTGTTATCGTGGCTATTAACCAGGATCCCGATGCGCCTATTTTCGACGTTGCCGATTTCGGCCTGGTCGGAGATGCTTATGCAGTCGTCCCGCAACTGATCGAAAAACTTTCCAGCGAACGTTCCGAAACCTGACTCGCAATAACAGGACAACCTTCATGCCAGATGATTCGCTGACCCGCGAAATCATGGGAAACATCGGTACCGTGTCGCGGTGCCTTTTCTACCTGCTGGCCGCCTGTTCGATCGCCTGTTTTCTCTATGGCCTTCATCGCCGCACACGATTATGGCGCTTGGGGCGCAACACGGGACAGCGACTCAACTGGAAAAAAACCATCGGTCGCTTCTTGAGTCAGGTCATGACACAACGAACTCTACGTCGCGGTCGACGCGCTGCCGGAATCGCCCATCGCCTGTTTTTCTATGGGTTTATCGTACTACTAATCGGTACCATCCTGATTGCCATCGAGCATTACGGGGCTTTTTTGCTCGGTCGTGAAACCCATCAACCTCTCTTTCACAAGGGTCTTTATTTTGCCTGTTACGAGTTGATCCTGGACGCCTTCGGTATTGCGATGCTGCTCGGTTGCTGCTGGTTTATTCAACGTCGCTGGCAAAATCGTTCTAGCATGGCCCACCACTGGTCAGACTGGGTTGTCTTGATAACGTTACTGTTGTTGGGACTCAGCGGCTACCTGGTGGAAGGCCTGCGCATCATTTATGCGCAAACGCCGCAAGCAGGCTATTCGTTTATAGGATTTGCTGTTGCTAGTCTGCTACAAGCAGTTGGCACAACCGGTCCCCAGGCCACCTTGATTCACCTGGTAACCTGGTGGCTGCATGCTCTACTGGCCCTGGGCTTGATCGCCGCGTTCCCTTACACCAGGCTGTTACATTCGCTAGCTGGGCAGTGGCTAATTGCTACACGCCAGCAGTCTCTGGGAGTCATGACACCGATTGCCATTGAAGAGGTGGAAGCAACCGGTCGCGTTGGTGTTGAACATATTGAAGACTTCACGCGTCAACAGCTGACCGAGTTGGATGCCTGCGTTTCTTGTGGCAGATGCCAGGATGCTTGCCCCGCCCACGAAGCAGGCAAACCACTTTCGCCTCGTAACGTCGTACAAGATCTCCGTGGCCACCTCAACATCATCGGCCCACTGCTGGTTGCTGGCCTTGACGAATCGGGCCGGGGAGAGCATTCAACGCTTCACGAAGAGACGATTTCGGCCGAAACTCTTTGGTCTTGCACGAGCTGTCACGCCTGCGTTGATGTTTGTCCGCTGGATGTCGATCCATTACGGATGATTACCGACATGCGACGACACCTGGTTGGTGAAGGCCACCTGCGCGGTAGCCCGGCCACGGCCCTGCAAAAAATGCAGCGTTCGGGCAATCCCTGGGGATTACCAGCCGACGAGCGGCTGCACTGGGCCGAGGGATTAGAAGTCCCCACGGTCCATGACAACCAGGATTTTGATGTCCTCTACTGGGTAGGCTGCGCTGCCTCGTATGATCGTCGCATTCAGCGAGTCGCGCGGGCAGTCGTTCAGTTACTGCAGCATGCCCAGGTGAACTTTGCCGTGCTCGGTCCGGAAGAACGCTGCACAGGTGAATCAGCCCGCCGCATGGGTGATGAATTTCTCTTCCAGGAACTGGCGGCAACTAACGTGGCAACACTCCAGCAGCACGCCGTCAAGAAGATCGTGACTCACTGTCCTCATTGCCTCAATAGCCTGACCAACGACTACTCACAATTTGGTGGCAAGTTCGAAGTCGTTCACCATAGCCAATTTCTGCAGGAACTGGTGCAGCAGGGAACGCTTCCTGCGCCTGATCGATCTGCTCAAGAGAAAGGACAGGTGACCTATCACGATCCCTGTTACCTGGCCCGCGTTGGGCAGATTTCAGAACCGCCACGACAGTTAATCCAGTTGACCTTGTCCCCGGCAGACGAACTAATCGAGATGCCCCGTCGGCGTGAGCAAACAGCCTGCTG
>CAZXJC010000162.1:0-2850 GCA_964640885.1 uncultured Pirellulaceae bacterium
TTCGCACTCGCGTTGGTCTCGGCACCGGTGGCAAGAGTTGCCTGGAGAAAAAGACTGCCAGTGAGGAGAAGGGTGGGAAGCTTGATAGCCTGCATGGCGAGTTCCTTGTTGATCGTTTCTGGAGAGAGCGTGCTTGGCTGATCTGTTGGTTTTAACCAATTTTTGGCTGTTGCCCATCCGCCCGAATGGCTAAGCAGGGAAAAATCGGGAGAGCGGGTTGATGGTGGTGAAACCGCGAGACAATTTGCCGGATCTTTTGGTACTATAAAGAGGTGTCTGAACGGTGTTACAGAACATAAAAAGTAGCCTTTCATGAATCGTGCCCGCTATTTTATTTTCCTGGTCATCCTTGTTAGCTCTGCAGTTCCGCTGCGTGCTGAGGAGGAGCAGATCTATCTCGAAAAGATCAAGCCGCTTTTGCAGGCCCGCTGCTATGCTTGCCATGGTGTCTTGAAGCAGGAGTCAGACTTGCGGCTCGATACGGCCCGGCAGATGCACGAGGCTGGCATTCTCAAGAGTGGTAAGCTGCTGGACCGCGTGACGTCCGAAGATCTGGACCACCGCATGCCACCAGAAGGAGAACCGCTGGAGGCAGAGCAGATTGCCAGTATCCGCAAGTGGATTGAAGCAGGGGCTGCTGTTCCCCAGGATGAGGTGGCGGAAATCGCTCCTCAAGATCACTGGGCCTTTCAGCGTATCAAACGGCCAGCGGTTCCTGTCGACGGACCAGCCAACCCAATTGACGCTTTATTAGCTGTGAAATACAAGCAGCAGGGGCTCACCCCTACGCCGCAGGCATCACGGTTAATCCTGCTCAGACGGTTATACATTGACTTGATCGGTATCCCGCCGACGACTGCAGAGATCGCGGCTTTTGAAAAGGACAAGTCGCCACAGTCGTACCAGCAGGTGGTGACACGACTGCTTGATGATCCGCGCTACGGCGAACGATGGGGACGCCATTGGATGGATGTCTGGCGTTATAGCGACTGGTGGGGACTGGGCCAGCAACTGCGCAACAGTCAGAAGCATATCTGGCACTGGCGTGACTGGATTGTTGAATCACTCAATGCCGACATGCCTTACGACCAGATGGTGCGGTTGATGCTTGCCGCGGATGAATTGCATCCGGGTGATCTCGACAAGTTGCGAGGCACCGGTTACCTGGCCAGGAACTGGTTCCTGTTTAACAGGCATCAGTGGATGGAAGAGACGGTAGAGCACGTGGGGAAAGCATTCCTTGGTCTCACCTTCAATTGCGCAAAATGCCACGATCACAAGTTTGATCCGATTGCCCACCAGGATTTTTACCGGATGCGGGCATTCTTTGAACCCTACCACGTGCGGACAGATGTCTTACCGGGTGAGCCGGATGTACTACGAGACGGTATTCCACGTGCCTTTGATGGAGAGTTGGAGACGCCAACCTACCTGTTCGTGCGCGGTAACGAAAAGAACCCGGATAAGTCGGTCATCATGAAGCCTGGTGTGCCAGCGATGCTGGCTTTCAAACCGTTGGAGATCACACCGGTTAGTTTACCTGCCAAGGCCTGGCAACCGGAGCGTCAGCCATGGGTCTGGGAAACTCACCTGGCAGCGGCTGTCAAGAAGATTGAAACAAGCCAGGCGGCAGTGAAGAAGGCGCAGGATCAATTGGTGGCAGCCAGGAAAACGCTGGCCAAGCTGGCCAAGAATCCGCAGCCGATGCCAGCCAAAAAGGAAGCGACTAAGGCAGACCAGTTCCTGGTTCACGATACGTTCCAAGCACTCGATAAGAAACGCTGGAAGTTGTTTGGTGGCCAGTGGGTTCATAAGCCCGGGCACGTTGAACAAAATCGCGATGGTGCCCAGCGAGCTGCTCTGCGACTGCAAGTGACACCACCGCAGGATTTCGAGGCAATGCTCCGTTTCACGACGCGTGGAGGGAGCCGGTGGCGGAGCGTGGGGCTTGGGTTCGACGTGACCCAGCCGGATCCGACGAAGCCGTTTACGGCTGCTGATAGTGAGCAACAGGTTTATGCCAGCGCCGTGTCCGGTGGCTCCAAGGTGCATGCCTCCTATAACAAGGCCGGCAAATGGACTTATCCTCCCGGCGGCATGCGAGCCTTGCCGGTCGAAGTGGGGAAAGAACACACGCTCCGTATCCAAGTCCGCGGGACCTTGATTAACGCTTTCTTTAATGACCAATTGGTAGTTGCCTGGCATACGCCACTGGCTCGTCGTGACGGCCAGTTCCAGCTCACGACCTTTGATGCTTTGACGGTCTTTCACGAGTTCTCACTCAAGGCGCTCGATCCTGCAGTGAAAATGACCGAAGCGGCTGCCAAGCCAGGCACACAACCGTTAACGGCAAAGGCGGCCCAGGCAGCGGTCGCCAAGGCCGAGGCTACTGTCGAACTGGCGAAAATGGATCTGCAGATTGCCCAGGCAGCGAAAGAGGATGTAGAGAAACGGGCAGCCGCACTGCAGGCTTCCTGGGAAGAGAAGGGGAAGGATTCTGAGCAACAGACCAGGGAGATCGCTATTCGATCTCAGCAGCAGCTGACCCTTTTAAAAGCGAAGCGAACCGTGGCCGATGCAGAAATGCGTTTGGCTTCGGCAGCGGCGAATAAGAAAGCTGCTATTGAAAAGGAGCTTTCCGCAGCCCGGAAGGGAATCGACGCAGCAGAGAAAAAAATCGCAGCTCCCGTTGATGCAAAGGAGATGGTTGCTTCGTTCGTGGGAGCAAAATGGTCAGCTACCCGTTTCTTGGAGTCGAGAACGGATGATCCGACGATCCCGTTTCCGGCCCAGAGCACGGGACGCCGTACGGCAATGGACAACTGGATCACCGATCGAGAAAACCCGCTG
>CAZXJC010000163.1:0-5380 GCA_964640885.1 uncultured Pirellulaceae bacterium
AACTGGTCAAACGGTTTGTCACGATTGAAGGCCGCAATAACGTAGTCCCGGTAGCGCCAGGCTTCCGTGTAGGCAATATTGTCATCCATTCCATTGCTATCCGAATAACGGGCGACATCCATCCAGTGTCGCCCCCACTTCTCGCCATAGCGAGGTGACTCGAGCAATCGCTCAACAAGCTTCGCAAAAGCATTGGGAGTCGTATCTTGCAAAAAGGCCGAGACTTCCTCCGGGGTGGGTGGCAAGCCATGTAAATCAAACGTCGCCCTGCGAATAAGAGTCGTCCGATCAGCCTGCGGTGCAGGCTGCAGACCGGCTTTTTCAAGTCGGGCCAGGACCAGGGCATCGATCGGATTAACGACCCAGGATTGCTGGCGAACTTTTGGAATTAGCGGCTCGGACGGGGGCACAAAAGCCCAGAAGGCCCGCTGCTGGTCAGTAAGTACTGCTTCTGCTACCTCCGGACGTTTCAACTCGCTTGCCAAACCTGCTCCAGGCCAGGGAGCCCTGATTTTCACCCAGCGAATCAGGGCGGCTACTTCCTCGTTCTTGAGGCGGCGATTAGGAGGCATCGACTCCACGGCTGGATCGTGATTGACCGCATGAATCAGCAAACTCTGGTCGGGCTTACCGGGAATGACTGCTGGCCCCGACTTACCACCTTGCAGGATCCCCTTCCTGGTATCAAGACGCAGCCCCCCTTCCCCTTCGTCACTATCGTGACCATGACATTCGTAACACCGGTTTACGAATAATGGCCGCACCTTCTTTTCGAAGAAGTCGAGATCCTGTTGGCTGGCAGATAGATCCTGGCCGCTTAGCGACTGGCCACTCAGCACCAACAGCAAAACCGAAGCAAGGCAAAACCGCCCTGCTCGTGACGGTTGGTGATCGGTCAGTCCTGTAAGCTGCTTTCCGTATTTCATTTTCTTCAACACGCGTGAGAAATTAAGGATTATTTCCAAGCGATTACCACAACTGTTCGGACGCCAGTTTCGCACCTTCGGCCAGTGCCGCGAACTTAGCCCACACGATAGAGGGATGAATTTCCTGCTCGGTGGCAGCAAAGGAGGCAAAGCCGCAATCGCTGCCAGCGATGACATTTTCTCGTCCCACGGTCTCTGCAAATCGCTGCAATCGCTGAGCAACCAGTTCAGGATGTTCGACCAGTGGAGTGGAGTGAGAAATCACTCCAGGGATAAGCAACTTACCCTCGGGAACCTGTACGTTTTCCCAAACTTTCCATTCATGTTCGTGTCGCGGATTACCCGCTTCAAACGAGTAGGCACCCGCTTGAACCTTGAGCATAATATCAACCATGTCCGGCAGGTTCATCTCATGCACTCGGGGGCCAATGTTAATTCCATAGCAAGTGTGAAACCGCACTCGCTCCGCCGGAATTCCTTGCAGCGCATGATTCAACGCTTCTACTCGCAGTTCGGCCCACTGACGACAATCCTGCACACTCAGATCCGGCCGGGAAATATAGTAAGTCAGCAACCGGGGATCATCGATCTGCAGCAGCAATCCTGCCTCCACAATCGCCTGGTATTCTTCGTGCATGGCATCAGCAATTGCAAACAGATACTCTTCTTCGCTGCCATAAAACTTATTGGGTTGTTGACCTTCCACGTCTGACGGTGAAACAGCGGTCATAAAAACTTCTGTGGCTTGTTCTGCAGCAGCTGCTTTTTTGACATTCTCGATATCCCGCTGCAAAGCTTCGTGTCCGACATAGCTGACAGCTCCCGTACAAGCGAGCTTAACCGGTTCCGCCACCAGGCCTTCTCGAAGCTTACGATGGACTGCATAAAATTCCGGAAAAGCAATCGCCTCCCGTGACTGCACCCACAAGTCTTCCCCTTCGTCTTCACTGGGCGAAAAACCAGCAAGCCGTTCAGCAATATAGGTCAAGAAACTTGACTTGCTTTGCTCCCCATCACACACCACGTCGATTCCTACGGCAACCTGTTGCCTGACAATCTCGGCCACGGCATCCTGAACCAGCTTATCAAACGTGGCCTTGTCATAGTCTTCGCCTCGCTCCTTGGCGAAAAGCAGTTCCAGCACAGAATCAGGGCGTGCCAGGCTACCGACATGCGTTGTCAAAATACGTTCGCTACTGCGTTCCATTCACCAGGATCCTTCTCAAATCTCAGCTCGTCACTTGCCAGGGTATGTGACGGCCATTCTAGCAGGTTCACTTGAACGGTGTTTTACCGGTTGACCATTTTAAGCCCACGGGAAGAAACCTCGGCAGCAACTTGTTCGTCCTCTTGAAAACGCTATAAATAGCCTGCAGGCAGCAGCAAATTAGAAAGCTGCTACCTGTCAGTCAAAGGAAAATCACAACCGGGAGATAAAATCGTGGGTAGTAAACGGATCTTGATGCTCGTGGGGGATTACGTGGAAGATTACGAGGCCATGGGTCCCTTCCAAATGTTGCTGATGGTCGGTCACCAGGTCGACACGGTCTGTCCCGACAAGAAGGCGGGCGATACGGTCGCCACGGCTATTCACGATTTTGAAGGGGAGCAGACTTACAGTGAAAAGCGAGGGCACAATTTCGCGATTACCGCCGATTTTGACACTCTGGAAGTGGCCGATTACGATGCCCTGGTGATCCCGGGAGGACGTGCTCCAGAATACTTGCGACTCAATGAGCAAGTCCTGGAAGTGGTTCGCCATTTCGCCTCCACCGACAAACCGATTGCAGCCATCTGTCATGGTCCCCAACTGCTGGCAGCGGCCCAGGTGCTAGGGGGGCGCAGCTGCAGTTGCTATCCAGCGGTTGCTCCGGACGTTGTGCAATGTGGTGGCGAGTACATCCCGGCTAGTGAAGGATTTGACAACGCCCATGTGGACGGCAACCTGGTGACGGCGCCAGCTTGGCCTGCACATCCCGCCTGGATCGCCAGCTTCCTGGAAGTCTTGGAACAAAACTAGCGGGCTGGTCCGACGATCTCCAGGCTCTCCTGGTGATGCTCAACGGTTTGCTGCGGGTTCAGATTAAAGACAACACGACCTTCGGTGGACCAGCTGTCACCGTCGTAAAGGAAAACAGCCGTCGCTGCCCGCAAGTTTCCTACCGCTTCAACGTCTTCCATGCCACCACCCACTTCCGCTTCAAAGGCAATCGTCACGGGGACCAGCGACTGCAGTTGCCCAGTCGCTCGGTCACGCACGAAACAAACCTCGGTTTCAAAATCACATCGGACCCAGATCAAGCCACGGGGAATCCCTGTTCTTCCGGCAAACTCGAGAAATTCTTTCTCTAACCGTTCCCGCTGCTCGCCAAATGTATGAAATCCCTGCTTGAGACGACTCCGGCGAATAAACCTCGGTACGAACCAGGTGACAGCAACCAGCATCAAGACCATTACGAAACCAGCCCAGACACCCCCTGTCACTCCGCCCAAAAGTCCTGCCGGTAACAACATCAAAACTCCTTCCACTCTGAACTTGGCCCTACCGTTAGCAGCAGCGCATTGCCAAAGGCTAATTCTAGGGATCCGTGGGGGATTCAAGCAAGCAGCCCTTGGACCGCCAGTTGGTTACCACACTTCTCTGGGCCCCAATTGCCTGGGGAAACGCACTTCACACACTGGATTAAGTAAGGGATAATCGAGAAATGGACCAGGGGCCTATTTAAAAATACCCTAGAAGCCAGGAGCTCTCAGCATGTCTACCAACCGCCGCCAGCTTTTAAAGGGTCTCTCGCTGGGTGCTGGCTCCGTCCTGCTCTCTCCGATGGTCCAGCGGGTACTGGCCAATGCCGAGGGCCAGCCTCGTCCGCCACGCTTCGTCTTCGTTCTGCAGAGTAATGGTTTCGACGCCATCCAGGCCTGTCCTGAAAGCATTCCATTTCACAAATATTCAGATCGTGACAAATTTGAATCGATTGATTTAACTCAACACAAACTTCCCAACGGCTTAGCCCCACTAGAACCCTTGAAGAGCAAGACTACGATTCTCCAGGGTCTTTCAGGGCGTTGCACGGGTGGCGGGCACTCCACCTGGGGTGGCTCACTGGGCCAATACCGCATCTCCGGGGCCAACAAGAGTCCGCAGGGGATCACGATCGATTACCAGTTGGGTCAGACCATACCGGGAATCTTACCTTGGATAGGTGTGTGAATGGCTTCCGGCGCACGAGATGCCTTGATGGATATCACCGCGCGGGGGCCGCACAAAACCATGCCAATCATCCTCAGCCCGGAAAACGCCTACAACGGTTTCTTCAGCGTGGCGGCCGGAGGCGAACGGGAAAAGAACTTTCACCTCAAGCGCAACCTGCTCGACTACATGGTTGATGACGTGAAAAAGACACGCAAAGCGCTTGGTTCGCTGGCAGGTGAGGAACTGGACGCCTACCTGGGAGCCTACGATCAATTGGCTGCCCGACAGTACCGATTGCTGGCTAACCGGGAAGTGCTCAAGAAGTCTGCTCCCCACCTGGACCAACCATTCACCTCAACGCTGGCAACGCAGCGACTGGAAGCCCAGTTTGAACTGGCCGCATCGGCTCTGATCGGCGGACTCAGTAACGTGGCGACGATCACCTGCGCCGCCACCGAGATCAACGCTCAACCCTATCTCGGCATCGGAGTCGATCTTAGCAATCATGGTTTTGGCCACATGGGTGGTAATAAGCGGGATGCCCGTGGCATCCCCTACTATGAAAAGACACGGGGCTGGCTCTTTGGCCTGATTGCCAGGATGGCCCAGCGACTGGAGTCCATCCCGGAAGGAGATGGGAACATGCTGGACAACACCGTGATCGTCTACATGAGTGATGCACCTGACACGCATCACTCGACCGGTTACGAATGGCCACTGGCGATTGTCGGCAACCTGAAAGGCAAAATGAACCTGGGTGGCCGCTACATCAATTTCCCCGGTTACGGCAAGCCAGGGCATCACACGATCGGGGCGTTGTACACAACTTTTCTAAACTGTGTCGGTCAACGACAGCAAACGTTCGGGCAGTTAGACCCCGACTTAGATAAGAAGGCGATGCAGACTGGACCTCTTGCTCAACTGATGGTGTAACTCGTGGCCGCTTTGCCCTCTTTGAAACACCTGTTTCCTGTTCTTTTTCTTTGGCTGGCCTGCGGTTCGCTGTCCCAGGGAGCCTCACCCGCCAACTGGACTGAACATCGTCGCGCCCTGCTAGTCGACGCCAGCAACGTCAAGACGCACGCCGAAAAGATCAACAGTTTGCAAGAGGCGCTGCAAGCAAAAGGCTTCCTGGTGACCGTCATCGGCAATGCTCCCGACACCGACGGTCTCACTTACGAAAAATGGATCCGTAGCATACCGACCATGGGGGTCAGTATCTTCTATTACTGTGGCCGACTTGAAACAGAAATCAGCCCCC
>CAZXJC010000164.1:0-3160 GCA_964640885.1 uncultured Pirellulaceae bacterium
ATTCTGACATTCTTCCAAGCTCGTTGAATCACTCGTGCCAGATGCCACAGGGACCCCGCAAGCGGAAGCATGCGCGCGCGCTGCTAGTTTATCCCCAAACAATCTTAAGTGCTCGGCCGTAGGTCCCACAAAAAGGAGGTCGTTGTGTTCACATAACAAAGCGAAATCCGATCTCTCACTAAGAAATCCATACCCAGGATGGATTGCTGCACAGCCAGCGGCGCGAGCCTCTTCCACTATTAATGGCGCGTTCAAGTAGGACTCAGAACCCGCACCAGGAAGCCGTCGTGATTCGTCTGCCATCCGAACATGAAGGGCGTCGATGTCGTCCTCAGAATAGACGGAAGTAGTCCGCAAACCCGCTTCCATAGCTGCTCGTAAAATACGAACCGCAATCTCTCCTCGGTTGGCTACAAGCAAGGATGTCAGGCTCAAAATACCCTCCAAAAATTTTGTGTACACGTGTGGTAAGATAGGTGACTAAGATTTGTTTTACTAAATTGACCGCTCTACCATCTTTGGAAAAATCAACTCCGCTTTATGGGATAAGTTTTAGGATCATTAGACCCGGTGGAGTATTCTTTGCAACGCCGTTTTTAAATATAATGGTATATTCCTTTCGCACCTTACTGAAATGTAAAGCAATTTCTTTCAAGGAGCCACTTCTCGAGAACGAACGAACCAAAATACGAACATCAAATTTCTAAACAAAGTACTGAAAAGGAAAAATGCATGAATGCGGAAAGAAATAGGCAGGTTCTCCTTGCGCGCCGGCCCGTCGGTGAACCGACACCATCGGATTTCGAATTGGCAGAAAAAGAGATTCCTGAGCCCCGCGAAGGTGAAGTCTTGTGTAGAACAATATACCTATCTCTGGATCCATACATGCGTGGCCGAATGAACGAAACAAAAAGCTATGCTGATCCAGTCCCAATAGGTGGGGTAATGGAAGGTGGGACAGTTAGCTGTGTAGTTTCATCCAAGAACCAATCGTTCTTGGAAGGAGATATCGTGGTGGCGCGCACGGGATGGCAAGATTACGCGACTGTGCCAGGCTCTGAACTACGAAAGGTGGATCCAAGCATTGCGCCAATTTCGACAGCCGTAGGAGTCCTTGGCATGCCTGGGATGACCGCATACACAGGCCTCCTCAACATTGGGAAACCCCAACCTGGGGAAACTGTCGTCGTTGCCGCCGCGTCCGGGGCAGTGGGCTCGATCGTTGGTCAAATCGCAAAAATTAAAGGTTGCAAAACGGTCGGAATCGCAGGGTCTTCAGAGAAATGTGATTATGTGACCAAAACACTTGGTTTTGATTCCTGTCTAAACCATACAGACCCAAACTTCGCATTAGAACTCTCGAAAGAGTGTAAAAACGGAATAGACGTTTACTTTGAAAATGTCGGAGGCGCGGTGTGGGAATCGGTACTGCCATTATTAAACATGTTCGCACGTATTCCTGTTTGCGGTTTGATTTCACACTACAATGCAACTAGCCTGCCTGAAGCTCCAAACCGAGTACCCGAACTCATGTTCAAAGTGCTTACGCATCGGCTGACGCTTAGGGGTTTCATAGTCAGGGACTATGACAATCAGCAGTCCGAATTCCTCTCTAACACTGCAAATTGGCTGAAAAACGGTGACATCCAGTACCGCGAAGACTTTGTTGACGGACTGGAAGCTGCACCCGAAGCGTTAATCGGCCTTCTTAAAGGAAACAACTTCGGCAAATTAGTGGTCCGTGTGTCCTCGGACCCAACAGGTTAATTACAAAATCTAGAACATGGGGTCACGTATCAGGCGGCACGATCTTGCCGCTTGATAGTCTCAATTTTACGTAGTAGAGCGATACGAGTTTGTTCCGCTCGCTCGATAGACTCAGCTTTTACATGGCCAAAGCCACGAATCTGCTCAGGCACCTCCGCAAGTTCGACAATGGATGAGTAGTTTTCAGAACTTAGCTCCTCACACAAGTGTTTGATATCGGATAAATATTGATCACGAAGCCGACGTTCTGATCGCCGCTCAGTGGTCCACCCAAATGGATCAAAGCGCGTCCCACGCTATCCTTTTAAACGTGCTAAAAATTTGAATACCGAGAACATCCACGAACCAAATTCGCTCTTTCTTGGTAATCCAGTGTCTGGATCCCTTCTAGCAAACAACGGTGGTGCTAGATGGAACTGTAACCGATAGTCCCCGTCAAAAGTTTTCTCTAATTTTTGTGTAAACTGGCCACTTGTAAAAAGACGTGACACTTCATACTCATCCTTATAGGCCATAAGCTTGAATGCATATTTCGTTACAGCATTCGCCAACCCATCGAGGTCCCCGCCGACCCTCCGCTCCGCTTCTCGCACCTGATCAAGCAAATTCTGATACTGGGTAGCATATTGTACATTCTGATATGCAGATAAGAATGCCACCCGCTGTTGAATTCGATTGTCCAACCCCTCCATCACTGGTCCATCCTCATTCGGCAAAAGATTCGAAAGGTCTTGTGGCTTTGCAGCGGCTAACCTACCTAATCGGAATGCACGTATGTTAAATTGAACGGCCACACCATTTAATTCAATCGCACGCTCAATTGCCGCAACGGAAAGCGGTAGCGCTCCCAATTGTAGGGCATATCCAATCATGAAGGTGTTGGCCCCAATGGTATCGCCCGTGAGAGCAAGTGCAATTTTTGTCGCCGCAACAGCATTCATTTGCTCGCGTCCAGCGTGTTCCTCCAAGCCTCGAAGCAACAACCCACCATCCAGATTCATGTTCGGCTCGGTCTGAAACTGAGGAGTGGGTGTCAAAGTTTCATTGACTACTACTCTTGTCTTGCCGGGCTCAATGGTCCGAACCGAGACTGGGGCCACGGACGCTACCAAATCACAGCCCAGCAACAAATCCGCTTCCCCAAGACCCACGTCTGCGGAGGACATAGTTTCAGGGTCCATAATAATTTTTAAGTGACTATATACCGCGCCATTTTTTTGACTGACTCCCGTCATATCAAATACCGCAGACCCCTTCCCTTCCACGTGAGCAGCCATTCCAAGAACGGCTCCAATAGTGACAACACCCGTCCCTCCAACACCTGCGATCAATACGCTCCAATCCTTATCGACAAGAGGCGGAATGGGGTCTCCCAGTTCCTCAAACAGTCCGG
>CAZXJC010000165.1:0-5529 GCA_964640885.1 uncultured Pirellulaceae bacterium
CGTGGGTTCGAATCCCATCACCCGCTCTAATTACTTGTGATGCCTCATCACGGGACTGATGACTGGATCAATCCCGCTGAGATGGTGTAATTCTTCAATCCAGCTAACAAGCAGAAACGTATGACATCCTCCGACAGCGACATCGACGATCTTCCTCAAGAAGACACCTTAACGGAAGAGAACGCCGACGAGACGGCGAGTGACGTGGAGTCCACGGACGACGGTTCCACCGACGACGAAAATCAAAAACTCACCCTCGACGTTAACATTGAAGAACCAAGCGCTTGTGAACGCCACATCACGGTAACGGTGGCTCGTCCGGATATTGAGCGATACCTGGATGACGCTTTTGTCGAGCTGGTACCCAAAGCAGAAGTTCCCGGTTTTCGAATTGGTCGCGCACCGCGCAAGCTGGTGGAAACTCGCTTCAAGCGGGAAATTGGTGACCAGGTCAAGGGATCGATCCTGATGGATGCCATGACGCAGATCAGCGAGGACTACGACTTTTCCGCGATCAGCGAACCCGATTTTGACTTTGACTCCATTGCCATGCCTGATGATGGTGATCTGACTTTCGAATTCAACGTCGAAGTGCGACCTGACTTTGACATGCCCGAATGGAAAAATCTGAAACTGGATCGCCAACAGCACGAGTATTCTGCAGACGAAGTTGAAGAACGAACACGGGAGTTGCTACAACAATATGGAACCGTCGAAGCTCATGACGGCCAGATTGAAGCAACGGACCTGGTAACGCTCAACATCACCTTCTCCGCGGATAACAAAACACTCTCTACCATTGAGAATCACACCTGCCAGGTTCGACCCACCTGCGTCCTGCGAGACGGTGAAATCAAGGATTTCGACAAGTTGCTGACACAATGCAAAAAGGGTGCTAAGAAGAAGACAACAGCTACGATCACTGAAAATGCAGACAATGAGGAGCTACGCGGCCAAGATGTGGATGTGGAAATTGAAGTCCTGGAGGTCAAGCGAACCAACCTGCCAGAACTAACCGATGATTTCCTGGATGAACTTGGTGGTTTCACAAGCACGGAAGACCTCCATGGCGTCGTCCGAGAAGAACTAGAGAGGCAATTACGTTATCACCAGCAGCAACACCTGCGAAAACAAATCACCGGCTTGCTGACAGAAGCTGCCAAGTGGGAATTACCTCCAGCACTGCTAAAACGTCAATCCAATCGTGAAATGCAACGGATGATCCTGGAACTGCAAGCCAGTGGTTTTTCAGATAACGACATCCGCAATCATGCCAATCGTCTGCAACATGACATGATGGGACGAACGGAAACCGCACTTAAAGAACACTTCATCTTGGAGAAAATCGCTGAAGATCATAGCCTGGAAGCTTCAGCTGAAGATGTCTCCATGGAAATCGGTATGATTGCTGCCCAGCGCAACGAGTCCCCTCGACGTGTCCGGGCTCGACTGGAAAAACGGGGCGAAATGGATGCCTTGCAAAACCAGATCGTGGAACGCAAAGCCATCGATCTGATTACCGAGCATGCTACGATTACGGATGTCCCCTTAGAAGACACACCGCAGGATAAAAACCATGCCATCGATCACGCTATCAGTGGCGAATCCAAGGTTGCTATTCCTGACGCCAAACACTCCGAGGCAGCGGAAGCCATCGAGGAACCAACGGATTACACCTAGTAAGGAAGCTCACTATCAACAGCACTGCGAGGAGTCAAGCAGTCAGCGGGATTCGATCCCACACTATCGTCATCAAGGAGGAACCTGCTGCAGCCAAAGCAAGGCAGTCTCGTGGCAGCCAGTTGCCATGCCCAATCCGCGGGGCTAAAAGAGAGCCCGCAAGAGGCTTGGGTAACCCTTAACCACACAAGAAACATTTAAATCACAAACCCTGTCTACAATTAACCATTTCCGATCCAAGGACCCTGTCAAAATGAGTGGTGGCTTTCCCGAACCGTTACGTGATTCCCACGCTTACCAAAGTTACCAGCGCCAAAGACAATTAACGCTGGGTGACTTACTGCTGGAAAACCGCGTCGTTTTTCTGCAGGGTGAAATCTATACCGGTAACGCTAACGAAGTGGTGATGAAACTGCTCTACCTGCAAAGTGAAAATCGGCGAAAAGATATCCATTTTTACTTGAATTCACCCGGTGGAGATGTCGTCGCGACCCTGGCCATTTATGACACCATGCAATCGCTTTCTTGCCCCGTTTCCACCTACTGTGTCGGGCAAGCAGCCAGCGGAGCAGCTGTTTTACTGGCAGGTGGCACCAAGGGTAAACGCTTTGCACTGCCACACGCACGGGTAATGCTGCATCAGCCATATGGTGGCGTCAACGGACAGATCAGTGACATCGAAATCCACGCCCAGGAAATCAATCGAAATCGAGAACTGCTCAATAAGATCCTGGCCAATCATACCGAGCAGAGCATCACGAAAATCCGCAAAGATACCGACCGCGATTTTTTTCTCAGTGCCGAAGAAGCAACAAAATATGGCCTGGTCGATAAGATCCTGCCCAAAGCAAAAATCGAAGACCCTGATTCCGAATAATCAATATTACGTCAATCGTTACGATCGCCTCTTTTAGTTGGAGATAATCACTCGATGCCTCTCGTCCCCTATGTCGTCGAAAAATCTGGTCGCGAAGAACGCGTCTTCGATATCTACAGCCGGTTGCTCAAAGATCGCATCATCTTCCTGGGTTCCGGAGTCAATGATGAAGTTTCTAACTCTATCGTAGCGCAACTGCTCCACCTGCAATCCGAGGACCCAAAATCAGATATCCATTTCTATATTAATTCGCCCGGTGGCAGCGTTAGTGCAGGACTCGCTATCTACGACGCCATGCAATTCATCACCTGCGATGTAGCAACCTATTGCCTCGGACAGGCAGCTTCCATGGGAGCCGTCCTGCTGACCGCAGGCGCAGCCAAGAAACGCTATGCACTCCCCAATGCCCGGATCATGATCCATCAGCCCCTCGCCGGGATGCAAGGAACCGCCGAAGAAATCATGATTCATGCCAAGGAATTTCAGCTTATGAATGAAAGCATGAACCAAATCCTGATCAAGCATACTTGCCACACCATGAAGAAAATCGAAAAAGATACCGACCGGGACTGCTTTATGACCGCTGAAGAAGCCTGTAAATTCAAACTGATCGATCATGTCGTCGAACAGATGGACCTCAAGTCGAAAGACTGAATCGACTGCAGGTTTCATACGGGATCCCCTATTTTGCCAGGGCTGCTAGCGTCTGGAACAAGTTGCTCTTGTTTCCAGTCACCAAAATCAGTACATCAGATCCCTCAAATTAGCGGTTTTCTCCTCTCAACTCCCTCCTCCTCTCGGCGCTGCACAAGAAACGTCCATGAACGTGCGTAACATGATCCTGGGTACAATGCTGTCGGTCTTATTGACTGGCTGTCAACACGGTGCCCGTAACGATACCTATATGGAATTAATGGGTGCTCAGCGCCGAGCACTCGAGGATCGCATTTACGACTTGGAATTCGATTCTGAAGAGATGACGGAGGAACTAGAACGACTACAGGAAGAAAATCAGCAATTACGTCAACAGTTGGATGGATCCGCCGACGGCTCTATTCCCGGATTGGACATAGATCCGGGTAACCCACGCATCAAGATTGATCCAGGTTCACCCATTGAGAAACCCATCCAGGAAGACCCTGAACCAGCCGATCAAGATGACGACTTCCAGTTACTGCCCGCTCCCAAAGATTCAGCAACGAATCCCGACAGGGCTGCACCATCCACAACAGTTTCTCACATCGTACTTAATCCAAAGCATACCGGGATCACAAGTTTCGATGAGCAAAACAACAATGATGGCGTGGTTATTTCCCTAGAACCACGCAACCGAAATGATCAGTATGTGAATCAATCCGGGTCTATTTCGATTGTCGTCCTTGACCCGGCCCAGACAGGTCAATCCGCTCGTATTGCCCGCTGGGACATCTCACATGCTGACGTCCAGAAGATCCTGGCTAGTCCCAGTGAGTCAACCGGTATCACTCTGGAACTCGCCTGGCCAGGAAGCCCACCCAGCAGTAGCGACCTATTACTATTTGTTCGATATGAAACTGCTGATGGTCGCAAATTTGAAACGCATACCCGGATTACCGATAAATCGAACAGCATTTCTTCTCGGGAAACCACTTCGAAAACTTTCCAAACCACACCGGCCACAACTGATGTCTCACCGGAGCAACCGGTTCTGAATGCAAGCCAAATCCCGCCAGCGACACTTCGTATTCCAGCCGCTGCCAGGTCGGCGACCTCTCAGCCTGCTGCCACTCACGGCGACCGTCTACAGTGGCGACCTTATCGCTAACTTATGATCTCGAAAACGGAATCTGCCAGATCACATGGAATCGATTCCCGTCGACCAAAATGATCACCAGCTGATCGAACGCACCCGACCCGCTGACTGGACTAATCCTGCCAGCGGGCAAACCTATGACTTGGTCGTGATCGGTGGCGGGCCGGCGGGTTTAGTCTCAGCAGTAATTGCCGCTGGCCTCGGTGCTAAAACAGCACTTATCGAACGCCACCGGCTCGGTGGCGATTGCCTGCACACTGGTTGTATACCGAGCAAGGCACTACTCGCCTCGGCAAAAGCACTTCACCTGCAGCAACAGGGATATGAAACCACCAGCACCCCTGGAGTAACCAGCCAGGACGATTTCTCACGAACGATGCAACGCATGCGGGAAATACGGTCGCGCCTGGCGAAACACGATTCTGCTCAACGGTTACAAGAGCTAGGTATCGATGTCTTCTTTGGCCCTGCGCGATTTGACAATCCCCGGACGATCAGTGTTCAGGAAAGTCAGGTCTCTTTTCGCCGGTGCATTCTGGCCACGGGCAGTCGCCCTGCTGTCCCTAACATTTCAGGACTGGACCAAACAAACTATTTAACCAACGAAACTCTCTTCTCACTGACAGAGCTGCCCTCCAAGTTAAACATCATTGGCGGAGGGCCCATTGGCGTTGAAATGGCACAAGCTTTCTGTCGCTTTGGTAGCCAAGTAACCCTGATCGACCAGGCGTCTCAACTGTTACCACGTGAAGAGGCCGAAGCCAGCCAGTTGTTACGGAAACAATTTGAGTGCGAGGGGATCCAGCTGCACCTGGAAAGCCAAGTCCAGGAAGTCAAGCAACAGGGCCAGGGTCATCTTCTAGAACTAAAATCATCTACCCAAACACAAACCGTTGCCGGAGACCAGTTATTGATCGCTACCGGGCGACAGGCAAATCTGGCAGACCTGAACCTTGAAGCTGCCGGGATCCAGCACACGGCCAGTGGTGTTCATGTCAACTCGCGGCTGCAAACCAGCAACCGTCGTGTCTTTGCCGCTGGCGATGTCACCGGGAAGCAGCAATTCACGCATGCGGCCGATGCCATGGCCAGGCTCTGTGTTCGAAATGCCTTCTTTTTCGGGCGGCAACGCTGGGAACAACGGCCCGTTCCCCACACCACCTACACTGATCCTGAAATC
>CAZXJC010000166.1:0-3230 GCA_964640885.1 uncultured Pirellulaceae bacterium
GTTCAGCACGTAGAAGTGCAACCCGGTAATTCCTTCATCGACCAGCTCCTGCACCTGGGCACTAGCAAACTCGACACCCACTTGAAACTGCCAGTCGGGATCGTCCTGTTCGGCCAAGCGTGCCAGGAAAGCCGCCGGCAATTGGGCGCCGCAGAGAGCCGTGATCCGCTTGATCTGGGCCAAGTTCGTAACCGGTAAAATGCCGGGCACTAACGGCACTTCAATCCCCGCCTGCTCGTAACGGTCCCGGAAACGAAAAAAATCTTGCTGGTCGTAAAACAACTGCGTGAGAACCACGTCAGCTCCCGCCGCTACCTTCCGCTTGAGGTTTTCCAGGTCGGCTGCCGGGCTTTCCGCTTCCTGGTGGGTTTCCGGGTAACCGGCCACGTCAACCCCGAACTGTGGATACTCACCCCGGATCAATTCGACCAGTTGGTTGGCATAGCTCAAGCCCCCTGGTCGTGGCTCGAATTGTGTTTCTCCCTGCGGCGGATCACCCCGCAAGGCCACGATGGCGTCGATCCCGCGCCGCTGTGCTTCCAGCAGGTAACCGCGAAGATCCTCCTGCGTAGCCCCCACGCAAGTCAGGTGCGAAGCGACCGGGACCTGGAACTGGTCCTTCACTCCGCTGACAACATCGAGTGTCTTGGCCCGTGTGGAACCGCCAGCTCCATAGGTACAGGTGACGTAGCTCGGCTGAAACTGCATTAACTGTTCGACATGTCGAAACAGGGCCTGCTCTCCCGCCTCAGTCTTGGGAGGAAACAATTCAAAAGAAAGCCCGAAACGGTCCGGGCCATAAACAGTATTAAGCATTTTCAGTCCGTGCCACGTTGATTTCCCAGCGGGTCGATACTCCCGGGACCGACTGGCAAGTCGATCTGGGAAACAAGATCCCATGATAAGAGAGATTAGCAGTTTCCCCAAGTCACCCCCTGGCCTGCTACTGGCGAGGCGGCTGTTGCGCCGCTTGGAGGGAAACCGTTTTGGCCGTAAACTGGGTCCTGCTCCAGCCATTCCCAGCGACCCCAATGAAAGTGGCCCATGACACTCTACCTGGCAGAAGGTTCTCCCACTCACGCGCTTAGTGAAGACGATCTGAACGATTGCCTGCAGCGCGTCTTACAGGAACTTGGTCCGCGGCACCGGGTGCTGGCAGTCCCTCCCGATTTTACGCGATTCCACAGCCAGGCCGGACCACTCACCTGCTTTGCTCACCGCTACTACGGCGAACAACTGGTCGACGTGATGCCTGCCCTGGGAACTCATGCTCCGATGACCGCCGAACAACTGGCGAGAATGTTCCCCGGCCTGCCAGCCTCGCTAGTACGGGAGCACCGCTGGCGAGACGACGTGGTGACGATTGGCGAAGTGCCGGCCGCCCAGGTAAGCGAGTTTACCGAGGGGATTTGGACTAAGCCCTGGCCTGCCCAACTCAACAAGCTGCTCTGGGAGGGAGAGCATGACTTGATCCTCTCGATCGGCCAGGTCGTTCCGCACGAGGTGGTGGGAATGGCCAACTATAACAAGAACATTTTTGTCGGCACCGGCGGGGTACGCGGAATCAACGAGAGCCATTTTATTGGCGCCGCCTACGGCATGGAGCGGATGATGGGGCGCGCCGCCACGCCACTGCGTAAAATCCTCAACTATGCCCAGGATCACTTTTGCCAGCACTTACCTCTGCTTTATGTCCTGACGGTTGTCGGCAGCGACTCGAATGGCCAGTTGGTAACGCGGGGCATTTTTATTGGGGATGATCACGACTGTTTTGAGCAAGCCTCTGAACTGTCGGTACAAGTCTACTTCACGCAACTGGAGGAAGAGCTCACTCGGGTGGTGGTCTACCTCGACCCGGACGAGTACCACAGCACTTGGCTGGGGAACAAGGCGGTTTACCGGACGCGAATGGCAATTGCTGACGGGGGAGAGCTGCTGGTCCTGGCACCGGGCGTCAAATCATTTGGCGAAGATCCGCAGATCGACCAGTTGATTCGCCGTTACGGTTACCGCACCACGCCGGAGATCATGCGGTTCATGGAAGAGCATGAAGACTTGCAAGAGAATCTGTCGGCGGCAGCTCACCTGATTCACGGGTCGTCGGAGAACCGTTTTACCGTCACTTACTGCCCGGGCCACTTGTCAGCCGAGGAGATCGAAGGGGTTGGCTACCAGTATGCCGACTTGGGTGAGCAATTAAGTCGTTACGACCTGGCCGGGCTGAGCGACGGCTGGAACAGGGACCCTGACGGCGAGCCATTTTTCTTTATCCGCAACCCGGCGCTTGGCCTGTGGGCTCAGCAGGACCGGATCGGCTAGGCGTCAGCTGGTTGTCGGGCGGTTGTTTCCTGCTGGAAAATCCAGCACAATGGCATAACTTCAGCAAGCAATATTCTCCTGGTTTGAGTAAAGGAAAACGTCATGCGTCACTGGTTATTCGCGGCATGTCTAGTAATCCTGGTTAGCAGCATGACGGAGGCGGCAGCCGCACAGCGACTGCGACGACGTGCCTCGGCACCTGCACCAGCCCCGGTTTCTTTGTTCGATGGTCAGTCGCTGGCTGGCTGGGTAACGGGCAAGGGAGAGCCGATCGACGACGGCTGGGAAGTGGTCGATGGCGCGCTGCATTTGAAGGGACGAAGCCAGAGCATTTATAGCGCTCGGGAGTACACAAATTTCATTCTTGATTTTGAATGGAAGATTGCCGAAGGGGGTAACAGTGGTGTGAAGTATCGTATTCGCAGTTACGGGGGTGCCCTGCTGGGAATTGAATACCAGTTGCTGGACGATGTTAAACACAAGTACGAGTCTGACCACATCGGCAGCACCGGGTCAATCTACGCCCTTTACGAACCCCGTGCCGACAAGCCGCTCAAGCCGGTGGGCGAGTTTAATCACAGTCGCATCGTGGTGCAAGGAAATCGGCTGGAGCACTGGTTAAATGGAGTGCAAATTGCCTCGGCGATCGTAGGCTCGAGGGAATGGCATCAGCGAGTGGCGGCCAGCAAGTTTGCTAAGCGGTCCAGCTTCGCTGAAAATGCCAGTGGCAAGCTGATGTTGCAGGATCATGGTCACCCGACCTGGTTTCGGAAGATTACGATCCAGGAGTTAGCACCGACACGGTCACGGCGGTTATCTGGCCTGTTGCGTCGCTGATGCAGTGGGCGGTCGGGCAAAAGGAAGCGAAAGCGAGAAACAGAGAGAGCCGGGTATGAAAAGCAAGACCTCCT
>CAZXJC010000167.1:0-3071 GCA_964640885.1 uncultured Pirellulaceae bacterium
AGGATATTATTCTCCGCCGAGAAAAGCACTTCGCGTTCCTCTTCTGCGGTATTGGTTACTTGCTTGGGCTCTTTCAGGACGGTGTCCATGACCCAGACATCTCCACCGGAGACAAAGGCGATCTCAAGGCCGTCACTGGTAAAGGTGGCGTATTGCGCCGATTTAAGCAGGGCGCGTTTAATAGGGGACGCTGTCTGGTCGCCGACGTACATGATCTTGATTAATTGGGGATCCTGGTGCACGCTGGTTGAAAGTTGGTACAGGTCGAACAGGTGGCGGAAGACGATTTTAGTGCCATCGCGCGAAATACAAGGGGAGACGACGGAATCGTCTTTGAAGGTCGTTATTTGAGTTTGGGTTTTTGCTCCCAAGGTATGTCGCCACAGATTGAAAGCGCCTGTCTGCGAAGAGAGGTAATAGATGGTTTTGCCGTCTGGTCCCCAGAGGGGCGAGCGAATGCTGCCAGAGGCTGGCAGCAACCGAAGGAATTTCGAAGTCTTTGTGTCGTAAAGCCAGAGTTGGCCTGACTGGCTACCCCGATAACCTTTACGCCACCAGGGCGTCCCCTCACGAATAAACAAGATCTTTGTTCCGTCAGGTGAGATGGCGGCCTGTTCGGCGCTGGCATCAAAAAGTAGTTCGTCTCGCGGGTCAATCTTCGTGGCCAGGCGAAACGGACGGTCGGCATGCTTCCAGAAGTGATCGCGTCGCGCAGTTGCAAGGAAGCCCTTGCCGTCGGGGTACCATGACTCAAGGCGATATCCCTCGGTGTGAAACGTGTGCTGTGTCGGTGCGCCGCCTGCGGTTGGCACGACGAAGATTTGCATTCCGCCGTTGCGGTCACTGCAAAAGGCAAGCTGTTTTCCGTCCGGCGAGTATTCCGGATAATTATCCATCGCCGGACTGTTGGTGACTCGCGCCACCGCCCCACCGTTGGTGGCCACGGTCCAGATGTCCCCCCGCCACGAGAGAGCCAGTTGATTGCCATCGGGCGACAAAGCGGGGGAAGAAGCGAGACGGACTGGTTGTCCGGCAAACACAACTGTTCCAAGCAATAAAACGCTGATCGATAGGGAGCAGAACTTAACCGAGCGGGTAGTTTTCATGATTTGGAGTCGTTTCTGATTAACTGGCACAAACGGACTTGCGTGCGAACGTGCGGCGCAGGCACTCTATTAATCCCTTATAGTACGCGCAGGAGCAGATTTCGAGAGGCGCGGAACTAAAACATGCGAAAAAGACTCGCCGCGGGCTACAGCGACATTCGATTGACGTTAAGCACCAGGTAGATGAGGTATACGATCAAAAGCAAAGCGCCGAACGGTCGTGTCAATTTTCCGGATTTTGCGGTGAAGATACCCACGCGGAAAATCAGCAATACAAATAGCATGGCAGGGAATTGAAGCTCAAACATGGACGGATCAGCCGCCAGCCCCTCGCTCGTGACGGCAGCGGCGGCGCCCGACACGAAAAGTACATTCAGAATGTCCGCACCAATCACATTTCCTACGGCAAGCTCGCCCTGCTTCTTTTTGACCGCGGTTAAGGCTGTGACAAGTTCGGGAAGCGACGTCCCAAAAGCAACTAGGGTCGCAGCGAAGATGCTGGTGGGCACATGAAGGCGATGTTCGGCAAGCTCAGTCGTAGCGGAAATTAGCACTGCAGACGAGGCTACAAGGAAAAGCGTGGCGACAATCAGGATTGTAACTGGGCCAGCGACACCCCCCGCCTCTGCTGCTTCGTCAGCTGCCTGTTCCAGGATCTGATCGGAATTCTTTGCTGCCCTCACAGACCAGATCATGTAGACAGCAAGGAGCAGAATGAAGAGCCAGCCAATGTGTTGATGTAGCGTCCCTGCCCCGATTGAATCGAGCATGAGGAAGATGGCCTCGCTATGGGGCTGCAAGGTGGCTGGCAGGGGGGCGAGAGCCTCCTTCTTCCTTGCGTCGCGATAGGCGTCGGTTAGGCTTCCGTCAGTGACGTAGTCATTCTCGGACAGATAGGAATGCAATTGGGCGGCCAGGGCGTTATCAAGGACGGTCTCAGTTTCTCCACTTACCGACAGTGGATGGCCCTCGAAATAGTCCTGATTCGGAGTGGCGGTAAATGGGCCAAGGTTGCCCCAGGGAATGCAGACAAGGATCAGCAGTACGCCTGCTCCGAACTGAATCCACCCTTGGCGGTTCACTCGGGCTCGATTTAAAGGGAGCGGCGTGAGAAGGCACGCTAGCCCCAATATTAGCCCGGTATCGCAAATAACGGATCCGACCGCGTTTCCTAGCGCCATTCCCGGCTCGCCGTTAAAGGCGGCCAATACTGACACCGTCGCCTCCGGCATCGTAGTTCCAAGGCTGACGATCGTAGCGCCGATTACGATTTGGGGTAGGCCAGAGCGAACCGACAGCAGGACTGCCTGGTCTACGAGTGAATCCGCGCTTTTGCCGAGTATTGCGATGCTAACTGCTGTCAAAAACAGCAGCTGCCAGAGTCCGGTTCCTGAAACAAGGGGCTCCAGTAATTCTTGCATTGATCTTCCATCCTGCTCTGTGCCCGGTCCTATAGAACCTCAGCTGGTCAAAGACTGACCGTACCACGTTTACCGGTGATTGGCTATGGACCCTGGTCCAAACTCTGGCGACAGGACGTTTGCCAGGCCCGATAGGTCGCTATTTTTCTGGCAAGCAGACCGGGCTTCGTGGCCGCAAGGTTGTTCTTTTCTGCCGGATCGGAGAGGAGGTCGTAGAGCTCGAATCGCAGATTCTTAGGAATTCGTTCCTTCTTGTCCCCCGACGAGTTTCCGTAGAGTTTGTATTGATCCTCGATCCAGGCAACCTGGTTTCCGGACTGGAAGCCGATACCCGACTTTCGTTGCAGCGAGGGGTTCTTGAATACGGGCAAGAGGTTGACTCCATCCAGTGGCCGTCTGTCAGGATATGTTATTCCAGCGGCGGACAGGATGGTCGGCAGGTAGTCGCTTGTGCAGGCGGGCATATTGGTTTTGGAACCAGCGTTTATCCGTCCAGGCCAAACTGCCAGACCGGGAACGCGAATTCCCCCTTCGTAGAGCGAGC
>CAZXJC010000168.1:0-2504 GCA_964640885.1 uncultured Pirellulaceae bacterium
CCGACGTACCGGTCGATAGGATGACCTTCTGGCGCAGACTGCCGATCTTCCGTAGATACGGTAGGTTGTTGATCTCGCCGGACGGGACCTTCCAGCGTCGCATCCCGAGCCGGTGTAGCAGTTCGATCGAGTTCAGATCGAATGGTGTAGACAGGAATTCCAGGCCCGATTCCCGGCTGCGCGCCGCCAGTTCCGCGAAGGTCTCCTCGGAGAGTTCGAGCCGCCGGAGCATCTCGAGCTGCGTCGACGCATCGTCACCTTCGTTCTGGTAATCGGCTTTCACTGCCTTGGACGTTACCAGTGCGTCCGCCCGAAATGTCTGGAACTTGATCGCGTCGGCGCCGGTGCTAGCGGCCGAGTCGACGAGCCGAAAGGCCATTTCGGCCGATCCGTTGTGGTTCACTCCAGCTTCTGCGATCACGTAGACGGGTTGCGTACTGTGTTCAGACATCTCTCACCGGCCTGCTGTCGGCGCACGACTTTACGAGGGCGCCGGCCCGCACGAATCGGTCGTTGGGTAGTTCTATCCCGTGAACGACGACTGCCTGGCTACCGATAAAACTCCCAGCTCCGATCGAACAACCGCCATTGACCACCGCTGCCGTCGAGACGTGCGTGTGGTCACCGATCCGCGCGTTGTGCTCCACGAGCGACTTCGTGTTCAGGATGCAGTTCGCTCCCACGACCGCTCCGGCGTTGACCACCGCATCGTGCATAATGATCGTTCCCTCGGCGACGGTCGCTTGGGACGAGACGTACGCAAGAGGCGATATCACCGCAGGAAGCGTGTAGTCGAGTTCCTTGAGAGCTGCGAATAGCTTGATCCGCGTGAGGGCGTTCTCGATCTGTCCGATTGTGATGAGTGCCCGGTCGTAGTTTCCCCGCAGGATCGGCAGGTCGGCGTCCGTGCCGAGAACGCGAAAGCCGTGAATGGTCGTACCCGCTGTGCTTTTCCGAGAATCCACGATTCCGGCGATGCCGAGTTGCCCGGCTTCCTCGATGACATCGATGCAGGCAAGGCAGTGACCGCCGCCACCGATCAGGAGAACTCTCGGTTCAGCCATTCGCCTTCTCTGGCGCCGCTGGGGAGATTAACCACGCGCTCCTCCAGCCAGCGAGCGTTCGGAGTTCCGTCTTGTTGACAGTCGCGGTACATGGGAAGATCGTGCATCAATTTCCAGAGCGGGCGGGTTTGCACACCGGCGGCGTTGGTCGCTTCGAGCAGGGAATTACGATGCGACGGGTCCGTGAGAATCACAGTGTTGAGCCAGAAATTGTTGTAACAGCCGTTGAACTCCCCGATGAAATTCGCCCAGTCCTTGTCGGCGAAGAACTCGGCGTACGCTGCCGCGAGCTGCCTCTGCTCGGAAATAAATCCAGTGATCTTTTCCATCTGTGCACAGCCGAGGGCAGCATTCAAGTTCGGCATCCTGAAGTTGTAGCCGACAGAGTCGTGTGCTGTCTCCCAGCGGTGGGGAGACTTGGCCGTCGTCGTCAGGTGCCGCGCGCGAGCCCCCAGTTCGTTATTCGTGACGATCATCCCGCCGCCACCCGTGGTGATGGTCTTGTTGCCGTTGAAGCTGTAGACGCCGAGGAGGCCGAACGTCCCGCAGTGTCTCTCGTCACGGGTCGAGCCTAGCGCCTCTGCCGCGTCCTCCACGACCGGGAGGCCCCAGGCCTCCGTGAGCCTGCAGATCTCCGCGATCCGGCACGGCCGCCCGTGGGTATGCATCGGCACGACCGCCGCGATCCGTCGACCGCTGTGCCGGTTGAGAGTTCCGCTTGCGCTTTTCTCTCCATGGGTCTGGAGGAATCTCTCTAGCGCTTCCGGCGAAAGCCCCATCGTGTCGCGATCTACATCGACGAAAACCGGCGTCGCGCCAAGGTAGGATATCGCGTTCGCCGTGGCGACGAACGTGAGTGGTTGAGTGATGACGTCGTCGCCGGCCTTCACTCCGGCGAGACGCAGGGCGACTTGCAGCGCCGCGGTGCCGCTCCCAGTGACGACGGCCGCCGGGGCACCGGTGAGGCGACATACCTGCTCCTCGAAACGTTCGCCGAACTCTCCCACGCTAGAAACGTAAGTGGAGTCGATCGCACGTAATACGTAATCGCGGTCGCTCTTGCCGAAAAGCGGCGCGTGCAGTGGGATCAGGTCGGGGTCGTCGTACCAGTTGCGTAGGAACGCGACCAGATCGTCAAACATTGTAAATCCCGGATTTGTACCGCGCCAAGTTCGATGGTTCGGTGAACCACGCGATCGTCTCGGCCAGTCCTTGTTGCAGGGTCACGCTCGGCTCGTAGCCGGTCAGGCGTTGGAGCTTCTCGTTATTACAGAGCAGGCGACAGACCTCCGATCCCGAGGGGCGTAGTCGCTGTTCGTCGGTCACTGATTCCACTTCCACCCCCATCGATTCCGCGATGAGGGCCAGGGTTTCGCCAATCGAGATCTCTCGGCCTGAGCCGATGTTCACGACTTCACCGATCGCTCCATCGCAGGAACC
>CAZXJC010000169.1:0-2512 GCA_964640885.1 uncultured Pirellulaceae bacterium
AAGAATCTGTGTCCATGGTTGTTTACGACCGTGTGCCAGGGCTTCGCGAATGACTTGCTGTTGTAAGAAACCGAACTTGCCGTGCGGCAGGACTGGTTGTTGTTGGATGGCAGTCATCAGGCGAGCTTCCAACTCCGGGTATTTACCTTCGACCAGTTGGGCCAGTCGCAGGTAATTTCGCCGGTTTCGCAGAGCGAAAAGCATGGCTGCTACGGTTAAGACGATAGCTGTGCTGAGAAATCCTATGATTACTGAGCTGCTGGACCAGGAGACTTCTGATCGAAACGTCAGCAGGATTGCTGCAGCCAGTGAGAGCAGGGCCCAGACAATGGTCATGGCGGACCAGAAGCGGAAGTTTGCGTAGCGACTTGCGACTCGCTGTAATTGTTGGAAGAGTCTTTTTTCGGTCATGTCGTTTCCTTGGGATCAGTCCGATGGGCTCTGGCCAGTCGTCCCGCTAGCCAGGTTTCACTCAGGACGAAAACGATGGCAACGGCAATCAACCATTGCCAAAATTTTTGTCGACTTTCTAGTTCTCGGTCTCGCATTTGGCGATCCCGCTCTTGTTCTTCTTCTGAGGATAACTGGCGTCCGATTTGAATGCCATGTTGTTCGAGGCTGGCTGGATCGAGGGGGGCGGTTTGACTTTCCGACGGATCGAGGTTTACAGCAAAAAATCCGCTATTTTGACCGGTTTCCCAGCGATAGATACCGGGGTAATTTGTCTCGTCAAAAACAGTCTTATTGTCCGCCAGTTCGAATTTGTCTTGCTGGGGATTATAGATAGTCATCGATTTTGGTTGTTGGGTTAGGCTCAGGCAGTCGATTTCTTCACCGACATGATATTGCGGTACGCCAGCCAGGATTCCCAGGCTTCGTTCGAGGATTCCCACCATCAGCGGTAAGAATTTCTTGGAGCGAGCCAGTTGGCTGTCTGCGGGTTGCCAGCCGCTGGTCATGAGCCAGATTTTCCCGTCAGCGAGATCTTCTTCAACGACGGCGGGATCACTACTATCAAAGCGAGCCAGTACACGTCGGGTATTGGAAGTGGCAATGTTGAGTTTGCGGTAATGCCAGAAGTGAATCGATTTAAAATCGCGAAACTGTGGGCTGGCAAAAGAGGTGAAAAGGGGGTGGGAAAAATTAATATCACTCAACATGGCGTAATTGGCGACATCGGCTTCTTGGAGTTCGAGTTTTTCATCCTGCAAGAGATTTTGCAAGGAGGATTTCTCGGTCTCGTTCTGGACCACGTAGAGGAGGTGGCCACCGCGTGAGACGTATTTGCGTAGCGAGACAGCGCTTTCTTCATCGATGGTGCCAGTGGCAATGACCAGCTTGATGGGAATCTTTCGTGGTAAGTTGAGTTCACGGGTCTGCTGTATTTGGACAACATTGATTTTACGCAGTGGATCATCAGTGAAGACACTCTTCAGGTAGTAAAGTAAGTCGTTGGGATCTTTCTCAGAGCCAGGGCCGAGGAAAGCGAGCTCGAAGGTCGCTTGCACACGGGGCGCCATGAACAGCGTGGTGTCGAACGGCTGCTTATCACCGCTCAGCACGAGCCGATCCCAGGAGGCAGTTTTGCGATCCGGCAATCGCATGACGTGACTCGTTCCTGGTAGGACGTAAATGCTGCGGGGTTGAAGATCGCTAACTGGTCCCTCGTGGTTAGCCCATTGGACGTGGTACGTTTCACTCTTTGATTCGGATGCGTTGTCGATTCGCAACCGCCAATTATCGTCGGTTTGGTCCGCCTGTGTTCGATCGGCGACCAGGTGCAAGGAGGCGTTGGTGGTTTGTGGGCATTGGACCGGGCGAATTTGCAACTTGACGTTCTTTGGCCACTCTAAGGAATCCAGTAGATCGAGCGAGGAGCCTTGTTGCAAGTCACTAATCAGAACGATTTGAAGGGTTGCGTCGATGTGTACTTCATCCTGATCGGCGAGTGCTTCCAGTTCTGTAGCAACGGTCGACAGCGCTAATCCCAATTCGGTATGAAGCCAGGTGGGTGTCAGTCCCGTTAACTGGTTTCGTAACAAGGCGTGTTGTTGTTGCTGGTTGGGGCGCAGGCTGTGATCAAAACCGGCAACTTCGGTTACCTGGCGATCAAAGCGATAGAGGGCTGTTCGGTCAGCGGGAGAGAGTTCTTTCAACAGTTCGTCCACTTCCTTGAGAGCCTGTTGCCAGACTCCCGGGCGTTGCATGCTGGCACTGGTATCGATCAGGATGGCAATGCGTCGACCTTGCGATCCGCCGATGGCAAAGTTCGTGGATTGTCTCAAAAATGGTCTTGAGAAGGCCAGCGCCAGCAGCAGCAGAACCATGGCGCGGAGCAGCAGGAGCAGCCAGTGGTCGATACGGCTACGACGCGACAAACGGGGTGGCGAGGGGGAGAGAAACATCAGTGAACTGAAGGGCATTTGGCCACTGGGGCTGCGCCGAATCAAGTGAAACAGGACCGGTAAGGAGATCCCGAGCAGTCCGGCGTTATACAGAGGTGTTAGCAAGC
>CAZXJC010000170.1:0-4024 GCA_964640885.1 uncultured Pirellulaceae bacterium
GACGTCGGCATAGACCCAGCCGAGCGAGTTCTGGAGCGGCTTGTCCTCCTCGTCGTCCGTCCACTTGTCGAAGACGACGCCGATCTGGGTGAGGCCCGCGTAAGGCCCCTCCGCGTACGTCACCTCCATCGCGCCGCCGAACGGAGCCTTGTTCATCAGGATGGTGACGGAGGAGCACGAGCCGCGAACCGGGCCGGTGGGTGGCGTGTAGTACGCGCACGCAGTGAAGTCGTACGAGCGCCCTGCGTGCAGCTTGTCCTTCTTCACCTTGACGAAAATCCTTTCGTTGCCTGTCGTCGTGTCGCCGCTGGGTCCGCTCGAGGTGAGGTCGACGTCCGGCGGGGAGACGGACCACTCGAACGTGAGCGGCGCCTGGCGAGCACACAGCGGCACGGTGTTGGGGAGCGGGAAGGACAGACCGCAGCACGGCAACGGGGCTAGGCAGCACGCGGGTTGGGCTGTTCGCGCCTCAGATTCGGCAATGACGGTGCCGTCCGGAAGTACCGCAGTCGGAATCATCGGCCTGTGGAGGACGGCGCTTGGCTCGGGGGGACGCACCTAGCAAGGAGGCGGGGCGGGGGCGAGGGCTCGAGTCCGGTGACCGGCCCGCGCGCCGACGCCTCGAGGCGCAGCACCTCGGCCGGGTTGGCCTTCGGCGCGAGCTGCGGCAGGATCGTGATCTCGGGCAGCTTGCCGGCCTCCACCGTGATCGTCACCGCCGTCGAGTTGACGCACTCGCCGCCCTGCGAGCTCTTGCACGCCTGCACGTGGAACTCGTACGCCTGGTCGACCGTCAGATTGCCCAGCACCTCCCACGTGCACGACGGCGGCGGCACACCGACCTCGGCGCACGCGCCGCGCTCGGTGGTGTTGGCGAGGCCGACGCTGCAGAACCACGTGAAGACCACGCTCGGGCACTGCGCGTCGCCGCATGCGGCCCCGTCGCAGCACTGCGCCTCGTCGTCGTCGGGGTCGGAGGTGCCCTCGCACGCGGAGAGCGTGAGCCTGTCGTCCTCGCCCACCGTGCGGTCGCCGCCGAGCTCGGCCGTGCGCAGCGGCTCGGTGCGCAGCTCGACGCTGATCGACTGGTTGGAGCAGATCGTCGTCCCGTGCATGCATCCGACCACGGTGAGGCCGTAGTTGACGCACACCTCCATCTGCGACGTCTCGAGCGCGAGGACGCGCTTCTGTGCCGCTTCCTCGCCGAGCAACAGCGGTGCGGGCGCCGTGACACTGTCTCTGCAGGAGAGCGCCAGGACGGTCGGGCTGGACCACGAGAAGTCCACCTTGCTGTTCGAGCCGTCGAAGCAGGAGGCGAGGACGGCCTTGGCGGGAAGCTGGAAGCGGGAGCCGTCGGCGCGCAGCCGCAGCGGGTTGTCGGGCGAGTTGATTGTGATCACGGGGATCGGCAGAGGCGCGCGCGGCACGTCCCTGTAGATGATATCGGAGCAGCGGCGCAGGAAGTTGCACACCTTGAGCATGAACCTGAAGTCGAAGCCGTCGTTGAGCGAGCTCGACAGTGTCACGCGCGCGACGGTGCCCGCGGCGGCGAAGGCGTTCTTGATCCGCCGCGCGTTGTCTGAGAAGCGGTCGGCGCCCCAGTAAAACGTGAGCGGCACGATGCCGCCGCCGCGGCTCGCGGAGCCATCGAGCGCGAGCGGGGCGTCGGGGCACTCGCCGATGATGTCTGGGCTCTTGATCTCCGGCTCGGGCGTTGGGCACACGGCCTTGACGTCCGAGAGGCCGTCGTCACACGGGTACAGGTCACTCACGGTGACGCACTCCTCCGCGTTGCAGAAGTCTTCCGCGCACTCGGGCCCGTCGCTTGGGTCCCACGGGCAGCCGCACGCCTCGGGGTAGATGGCGGGCGCGATGGCCGACTTGAGGCACACGTCCATCCCCGGCGCCGCGCTCGTGTACAGCGTGAGGTAAACCACCACTGTCGCGTCGTCGAGCCACTCGCAATCGTTCGGCCGCTCCGTCGCGGGCGTGTCATACCCGAAAACCTGCGCGACGGTGCTGGCGGAGAGGATCTTCGAGCAGTCCTCAGGCCCGTTCATCCCGGCGCGGTCGGTCACCTGCCCGTCGAAGCGGAGCACCAGCCGGTCCGCCTGCGGCTCGAGAAAGTACGCGAAGATGAGCGCCGGCTTGTGCAGCCCCAAGAAGTAGAAGCGAACGTCGCTGGCCGCGGTGAACAACACTTTGTTGAGTGAGATGCTGACGCTCTCCCCCTCCAGGGCGTTCGCGTCGCCCCAGGTGGTGATGCAGCCGACGTGCGTGTCGTTGTGGAAGCTCGGCGGGATGGGCTGGATCGTGTTGCCGAAGCGGCAGCGCATGTTCTGCGTGCGCAGCTCGGGGTCCGACGAGAAGGCGGTGAAGCCGCTGCCCTGGATGACCACGGGGACGCCGCCAGTGGCGGAGCCGGTGTTTGGCACGACGCTGGTGAGCGTGGGGCTCGAGAAGACCACGAGGGAGTACGACTGCGTGAACGTGCCGTCGGTGCCGTTGTTGAGGGAGACGGAGACCGTGAGCGTGCCCGGCTGACTGAACGCGGGCAGCTCGATGCGCAGCAGCTGCGACGTGAACAGCTCGACGGCGCCCGTCGAACTGGAGAGGTCGAAGTCGGGCTCCGTGATCACCGTACCGTTGGCGTCGGTGCCCGACCACCCGACGCGCGCGACGATGGGCACGCCGTAGTCGGCGAAGTTGGCGCCGTTGACGGTGACGCCCATCTCCGCGCCCACCGGCACGCCCTCCGGCTCCATCGAGGTGATCTCGACCCAAGCGAGGTTGTACGAGGCGAGCTGCAGCGGCTGCAGGTAGAAGGACTCGTCCGCCACTCCGTTGCACGAGACGTACACCGTGTACGTGGTGACCGAGCCGCTGGGCGTGTCGCACCTCCCATGCTCGGGACTGAGCTGCGTCATCGGCGTCACCGTCTCGAGCGTGTCGGTGCGGAATGTGCACTTGGCGTCGCCGATTCCCAGCAGGCAGCCCTCCAGCCCGATGTCCAGCGTGAAGACCACATGCGACGGCGTGCCTTTCGGCACGACGCTCTTGGCCACCGCGTTGTACAGCACGTACTCGCCGCCCGAGTTGCTGGTGTAGCACTGGCCGTTGGGCGAGTACTCGACCGACACGGCACCCGAGATGTCCTTGGCCGAAGGGGCGAACACGGGCTTGAGGCACGCGAGCTCGTTGGTAGCGGTGCGCTCGCACAGCTCGCTCTGGTACGCGCCATCGAATCGGAGGAACCCGAAGCCGCCGTCGCCGGCAAGCCCTTCGAGCTCGTCGCCGATCGCCTGCCCCGTGCCGAACGTGAATGATATGGCGGTCTCCTGATCGTAGGCGCCGCCGCCGGGCCAGACGAGCTCAGCCTGCAGCGCGCTCACGTCGAAGAGCTCGAACTGCACGCCAGCATCTGCCGTCGGGAACACGGGCACGCTGCCGTGCTCGCCGAACGTCAGCGAGAAGCTGATCGGCCCGGCCGCGCTCGACATCGGGAAGGCGGGCGTCGTGCACTTGAGCAGCCCGTCGTCCAGCACCGTCGAGCGAACCTGCGGTGGCAAGTGGGCGGCAGCGGTGTGGGTTGGGGAGTGGGTGCGCGCGGCGGCAGTTTGCGCCTGGACGCCGCCGATCACGCAATGGACGCTGGAAGCTTCGCCCAGGACCGCCGCGAGCGGGGCGCTGAAGCCCGAGCCAGTGATCGTGATTTCGCTCGCACACATGATTCCTGTGCCGCGCGGTGTCGCGGCCGCGACGTCGACGACGGCGGCGTGGATCGGGTATTCGCGCCAGGGCGAACGCTCGTACAAGCCCGCGCTCGAGCCGCGGTTGAACTTGTAGCACAGCGCGAGCGTTCCCGCCGCGCCGTGAGCTTGCGCATCGGTGAAGTTGACCGACACTTGCTCGTTGGCCACGATGCCGATCGACGTGCACGTCGCACCGGCGCATCCCGCGCCTGCTCGCGGCGCGGCGGACCGCGCGTCAGATCGCCACCCACATCCACACCCCTCCCCGGGCA
>CAZXJC010000171.1:0-3072 GCA_964640885.1 uncultured Pirellulaceae bacterium
ATAAAAACCTCTTACTACGCTGCGGCTGGATTCTTTTTCTGATTTCGCTGGCCAAGGTTCTTCTAGCCCCCAGCGTTTGCCACGCCGAGATCCTTGAGCGTTTTAGCTTTCAGGTTCTTCACGTAACCGTTGTAGCGGCCAATGGGAGAGGCGCCACCGCCAATCGGAAAAGCCTTGATCGCCTCCACGGCGTGAGCTGCCTTCCCGTCGAGCTTATCGAGGGCATTGAGCGCTGCCATCGAGACAAACACCTCGGTATCCTTGGTCCAGGGGGCAATCGCTACGAGGCGATCAACACCGGCTCGCTGCTGCGCCTTGTTGCCGTATATCCCCAAGGCATAGGAGGCAGCCACCACGACATAAGGTGAATCATCTTTTAGAGCAGCCGTCAATTCCTGGCTGGCCGCTCGCACCGTTGCCTGGCCGCGATTGAGAATACCGATGGTACCCCAGTAACGAACAGCACTGTCAGAATCCTTCAGGAACTTTTTCAGTTGGCCGAGGTCTGTTTTGCCACGCCGTGTCGCCAGGTCCGCAGCAGCATAAATCTTGTCAAACGGATAAAGTTTCTCGTTGCGGGCCATTTCGTAGGGAGTCATCCCCTTGCTGCGACTGTGAATTTCACCCTCGGGCAAGAAACCGACGTCACGAATTTCCTTGCACCAGTCAGCCAAGGCGCCCTGGAGCTCTTTCAGGATCGCCTGGTGCTGGGCTGAACCGACCAGGTTATTGACTTCATCCGGATCGGCCTGCAAATCATACAACTCTTCTGCCGGTTTTAAGTTCCAGAAATGAGATTGTGATTCATTCAACTTGCCAGCATCAAAATCACGTTTCCAAGCCGACGTCGACGGGGTAACAAAGTTGTACTGCACAAACTGACCGTAGATGAAATGCGGATTGTAGTTGCGGATGTAGTGGTAACGTCCGTCGGTTACGGTACGAATAAAATCGTATCGTTCGTCCATCCGGTCACGAAAACCAAACATGTACTTTGGTTTCGCCACCTGGTGCTTGCCGGCAAAGGCATGCCCCTGCATCCACTGGGGAGGTTTGACGCCAGCCAGGCTCAGTAGCGTCGGTGCCAGATCGACAAAGTTGACCAACCGATCACTCTTACCACCCGGTTGATATTCTGTCGGAGCCAGGTGTTTCCATTTCTCCGGGAAATAGACCACGATGGGAACTGACAACCCAGAGTTGTAGGGCCAGCGTTTTCCACGTGCCATTCCGGAACCATGGTCGCCGTAATAAAAAATAATCGTGTCATCGGTCAAGCCAGCTTTATCAAGCTCAGCCAGTCTCTGACCGGCAAGGGCATCGGCTCGAGTCACGATGTCGTAGTACTGGGCCCAGTCCTGGCGAGTCTCAGCATTATCAGGGTGGTAAGCAGGAACGCGAACCTTGGCCGGGTCATGTACTTTCTCATGGGGACGTACACGGATCTTGCTTTCATGGCTGACAGTCGAATTATAGATCGCATTAAAGGGCTGCCCCTTCTGGCGATTGCGGTAATGGGCCTGACGCGATGATGCATTCCAACCAGTCGTCTGCTGGTTCACGTTGTAATCAGTCTTAGAATTGTTCGTACAGTAATATCCCTGGGACCTCAGAAACGTCGGGTAAAACTGAATCTTCGCCGGCAAGTTCACCATGCTGCGCATGTGCTGACCACCAATCGACGGAGGGTACATCCCGGTAATAATAGTCGTGCGAGCAGGAGCACAAACGGGAGCACAGGACCAACCGAGTTTAAAGAGCATCCCTTTCTTGGCCAGCGCATCGACGTGGGGCGTGGTGGCAAACTCATCTCCGTAGCAGCCCATTTCTGGACCGTGATCCTCACTGGTAATCCAAAGAATATTTGGGTGTTCTGCAGCGGCTGCCAGCAAAGATGCAGAAGCGAGTAACCACACCAACACAAAAGAAAACAACTGTTTCATTATCTTGTTCCTGCTTAATATCCTGACCATCGTGAACAAGCCATTGCCTGTTGCGAGTTCATCATAACATGATCATCCTCGTGATGCGGCCGAGCAACCGACAAATTTACTCCCGGAAAATAAATCCGGTACTTGCCGGAATTCCGTCCAGCGGGCATCATGATCAAGCTTGCTGACTTCTGCCCATCACGAAAGCTACCTCATGCACTATACCGTTTACCTGGCCGGAGAAATTCATACCACCTGGCGTACCGAATTGGCCCAGCAGATTGCGGCTGCCAAATTACCCGTCTCATTGCTGGGGCCTGTCACCGATCATGCAGCCAGTGACGATAGCGGGGCCGAAATCCTCGGCGCTGAAACTAATCCTTTTTGGCATGACCGGAAAGGAGCTGGCCTTAACGCACTCCGGACCCGGACAATGCTCGCCCAGGCGGACCTGGTAATCGTTCGTTTTGGTGACAAGTATCGACAATGGAACGCTGCCTTTGACGCTGGCATGGCCGTTGCCACTCAAAAACCATTGATTGTCATTCACCCACCCGAGTTACAACACGCGTTAAAAGAAATCGATGCCGCCGCCTGTGCCGTGGCTGAAACCACTGAACAAGTGGTTAAAATCCTCGGCTACATCGCTCGCCAGGAAGACTGGACAACGGCTTGACTCGCCACAACCGGGACCAGCTGATTTGGCTTAGTCTCCTGCCACCGCTGTAATCAACGACTCCGACAGGGGACCTGCTGCCGCGTAACCCAGTGCATCGCGCACATGTTGTGGATCGGCAAAGCCAACAATTGCTCCGGAAATCTGCCGGTGGCTTAACACGTATCTCAGTGCTACTTCCTTTAGGTCCACCGCCGCTCCCAATTGCTGTGTCAGTTGCTCAGCACGCTGCTGATCCCGCTGGTACAAATCGAGTGGAAAGAACTTCGTCTTGTACGTGTGAGGGCTCGGCAATTGACCAGCTAGTGCACCACCAGCGTAAACACGTATCGCTAACACACCCATTTGCTGCCGAGCACAATCGGCAATTACGTTACCATAATTTACTTCCTCGAACTGATCATCGAGGTCCTGCCCGGCACTTGGATTGAGCACGTTGTAAGGAACCTGGACCGTAGCAAACTT
>CAZXJC010000172.1:0-5208 GCA_964640885.1 uncultured Pirellulaceae bacterium
AGATGGATCTTGTCGATTTCAGCCAGGAACGATTTGACGAGATTTGTGCAGAGTACAAAAGTTTTGCGACGCGGCTGGATATTCCGGATCTGCATTTCATCCCAATTTCCGCTTTACACGGTGACAACGTCGTCAATCCGAGTGACCAGATGTCCTGGTACCAGGGAACCACCCTGATGGCTTTCCTGGAAAACGTCTACATCGGTTCAGACCGTAACCTACAAGACTTCCGCTTCCCGGTTCAGTACGTCAATCGACCACACCTCGACTTTCGTGGGTTCTGTGGCACGATTGCCTCAGGAATTGTCCGAAAAGGGGACGAAGTCATGGTCTTGCCTTCTCGCAAAACCAGCCGTGTTGCTTCGATCGTCACCTATGAAGGCGAACAACCGGAATCCTACACACCCATGTCCGTCACGCTAACGCTCGAGGACGAGATCGATGTCAGCCGCGGTGACATGATTGTTCGTCCGGCGAACGTTCCTCAGCTAAAACAAAAAGTCGATGCCATGGTTGTCTGGATGGCAGAAGAACCAATGTTGCCTGGGAAACAATACACTTTTAAAACCACCACAAAAATGGTCGTTGGCAAGATCAACTCCTTGCGATACCAGGTCGATGTCAACACGTTACACCGCAAGAATGCGCCTTCTCTCGGCTTGAACGAAATCGGTCGCTGTCTCATTTCCATGAATGAGCCGATCATTTTTGACGCCTATCGACAGAACCAAATCACCGGGTCGATGATCATTATTGATCGCCTCTCTAACGTTACCGTAGGGGCCGCTATGATCCTCGATCGCAGCACCGGTGACGAACAGCAGGACCACTGGGATGACGATCCAAAAAGCGAAGGCCTGGAAACCCAACTCAGCCATGTCTCCCCGCAAGAACGAAACGATCGTTATGGGCAACAACCGGCGACCCTCCTACTCACCGGTCTAACCGGATCAGGAAAAACAACGCTCGCTTACGCACTGGAACGGCGACTGTTCGATCTGGGACAGGCCTGCAACGTCCTGGACGGTCAAAACATGCGTGTGGGTATTAGTAAAGACTTAGGCTTTACTGCCGAGGATCGATCCGAAAATCTGCGGCGAACTGCCGAAGTTGCCAAGCTACTTAACGATGCGGGACTGGTCTGCATCGCTGGCTTTGTCGCTCCTAGCGAAGAAGTACGTCAACGGGCTGGCGAAGTGGTAGGAAAAGATCGCTTCCTCGTCATTCACCTGGATGCCCCGATCGAGGTCTGTCGGCAACGGGATGAACAGGGGTATTATGCCAAGGCCGACAGTGGTGAAATCGGCAACTTCCCAGGGGTCAACGCCGCTTACGATATTCCTCAAGACCCGGCACTCACGCTGGCCACCGATAAACTTAGTGTTGCCGAGTGCGTCGATCAGATCCTGGAAATGTTGAAATCCCGGCAGTTCCTTTCCTAAGCTGGACAGGCTTCAAGCTACCAGTCTCCGACACTGCCGTCACGGTAGAAGACGCGTTGAGCCAGTTCCTGCTCAAACGGATGTTTGGCGATCTCTGCTTCATCCAGTTCAATACCCAGGCCAGGCAACTCGTTGGGAAGCACAAGTCGCCCGGCTGGCTGAACCTGGAATCCTTCCTTGACGATGTCTTTTCGCCAGGGAACGTCGTTGTGAACCGTTTCACATATGATATAGCCCGGTTGGGAGAAGCCAAATTCCAGCGAGGCGGCAGTGCTGACCGGTCCTTGAGGATTATGGGGAGCCAGTGCAATCCGATAGGCATCGGCCAGGGCCGCAATGCGACGCCCTTCCGTAAAGCCACCACAGTGCGTCAAATCGAGTTGACAGACCTCGCAAGCCCGGCGGGCAAACAGGTCGCGGAAAGCTGCCAAGTGAGTAATCCGCTCACCCGTGGCAACCGGCGTCGTCAAGGCTGCGTTGATCATCGCTAACCCGTCAATCGACTCAGGCCAACACGGCTCTTCAAAGAAATACAGTCCATATGGTTCTAACGCCTTACCAAATTGCAGCCCCATTGCTGGCGATGGGCGAGCATGGCAATCGACCATCAAGTCGATCTCGTCTCCGACTGCCTCACGCATGGCCGCAACAGCTGCTTCGGCTGCTCGTACGGAGGCCAGGCCTTCAACCGGCATCGTCGGCGGTACAGCCATCGTCTTCATGGCCGTGAAACCTTCCTCGACTGCCTGCTGGGCCAACTCGGCAAACCGTTTTGCTTCAGCAACCGATGTCTCGTAAAAATCTTCCATATTGCCACCACCCAGGTGACAATATGTACGGATCGTATCGCGTACCGGTCCACCCCACAGCTTGCTAAGCGGCAAGCCGGCAATTTTTCCGGCAATGTCCCAGAGGGCAATATCGATCCCGGCAATCGCCGTGGAACGAACCACTCCATGTCCATGCCAGAAATGCTGGCGATACATCATCTGCCATAAATGTTCAATCCGTGTAGGATCTTCGCCTACCACCAGTTCCGCGATATCCTCGATCGCTCCTACAACTCCGCGCGTATGCCACTCGAGGGTCGCTTCACCCCAGCCATACAACCCTGGCTGATCAGTGAGAACCTTGACGAAAATCCAATTCCGCATTCGCGCGTGGCAGACATGCGTTTCAATTGCAGTAATTTTCATTTTTTAGATTTATCTTTCGACTGGTGCCGTAGCGCACGGCCAGCCAGTTTTCCAGTCGCCTTCCCCTTCTCAACCGCAAGTTCTCCGTTAACCCAAAGATAACGCACGCCCGTTGCCAGTTGTTTCGGCTTAGCAAAAGTGGCCGTATCAATAAACGTCTTCGGATCAAACAAAACCAGGTCGGCCCAATATCCCGAACGAATGTAACCTCGCTCGGGCAAGCCAATAATATCAGCCGGCAAACCACTGGCGCTGCGAATCGCCTGGGGCAACGGCAACACGTTTCCACGCAAGCAATAATATCCAATCTTGCGAGGAAAACAGCCGAAGTTACGCGGATGTGGCTGCGTTTCATCGACTAGCGAACGGGCACTGCCGTCACTGGCCGTGGCCACAAATGGCTGTTTCATAATCAAACGCACTTCCGCTTCATCCATACCAAAATTCACCATCGAAGCGCCACCATTCTGTTGAATTTCCAGCACGATCTCGAGTGTTGACTTCTTTTCCTGCACAGCCAGTTCCGCCAGGTTCTTTCCCTGCCAGGCACGATTGGTCTTGTAGCCGGCCACGTACAGACGTTTTCCTTCGCCACGCACTCGCAGTCCCCGTCGAATCGACTCTTTTAACTGCTCGGCTTCTTCCTTGTTCTTAAGCGCAGCAGCCAACTCGTCACGACTGCGATACTTGGCTGGCATGACCATCGCTCCCAGGGAAGTACTGCTGGCCGTGTATGGATATTGATCCGCCGTTACCTGTTGGCCCGCTTTGCGAGCCTCAACCACCAGGGCAATCGCCTCGGAAGCCAGTCCCCAGGCTTGCAAGCCCGACGCCTTGAAATGGGAAATATGTACAGGCAGCTTGGCCCGACGTCCAATCGTGATCGCTTCTGAGACAGCCTCCAGCAAACGCGTGTTTTCGTTGCGGATATGAGAAGCATAAATCCCACCGTGCATTGAAACACGCTCTGCCAGTTTCACTAACTCGTCGGTACTCGCGTAAGAGCTGGGTAAGTAAATCAGCCCGGTGCTCATTCCCCAGGCACCATCGCGCATCCCCTCGTCAACCAGGGCAACCATTCGCTGAATTTCGGCAGGCGATGCCGGCCGATTCTCACTCTTAAGCACCGCTCGCCGAACACTTCCCTGGGGCACCAAATGCATCACATTCGTGCCAGCTGAATCCTGATCAATTTTTTTGTAGTAAGCACCCACGTTGACCGGACCACTGGCACAATTCCCTGTCAAAACACTAGTCACACCCTGGGCCAGGTAATTCAGATTTTGACGCCCTGAGTCCTTCACGATCGTACGATCACTGTGTGAGTGTAAGTCGATGAACCCGGGAGCCAGTACCAGGCCGGTGGCATCAATTTCGCGCGTGTTGGCCGGTACTTTCAAATCCTTGCCAATGGCCCTGATGCGGCTCCCGGTCACCAGCACATCCCCCACCATCGCGTCGGCTCCCGAACCGTCCAGGATCTGAGCGTTGCGAATCACAACTTGGGCCTGGAGATCGCCAGCCACCATAAGCGGCAGCAAGGCAACCAGCCAAATCAGCATGTTTCTTCTAAGCATCGCTCAATCTCCCCTGAAATCTCCTCGATCACCTGCTCTAGCGAGCCGGGCTTTAACACGGCAATCGATTCCTGGTAAATACCTTTTCCATAACAATCAGCTGGTGGCAGGTAAGAAGCCCCCCAGGCTCCAGCCACGGTGGCGATCACAATCGCCATTTGCGGAAATCGTTTCCGCAACGTTCGTTGCAGTTCATTGTAAGGTTCCCCCTGGACTGCGATCCAGATGGCGCCCCCCATTCTTGAGATCACGATCTGGTACGGATATTCCTCTCCAGCAGGCAAATTCTCCAGACGCCCCAGCACACGAGTACGACGTTCTACCTGGGCGTGACAGTCCCGCGCCCGCTCGGTATCCCCAGCCTCGAGCGCCGACTGCTCCTGCTGCTGCCAATCGGACTGTTCCCGTTCAACCTCCTCTGGCGTACTCAACTCTGCCCGATAGGCCAACGGCAGTGTCAGGCGCCGCAGCTGCCAGTGCTGACACTGCTGTTCTGATTCCGGAGAGAGTGAAACATGTTGCCAGGTCCCCAAGGTCGCCCCGGAGATGACCGGTCCTGCATATTCAAAGCGACTCCCGGCTGCCGGCAATGCGGTGAGAGCCGAGAGGGCGGCGTAACCAAGTTGTCGGCCATTGCGATCAGCAACGGCAACGTCTCCCACGAATCCTTCCTTCGGTCCTACGTCCCCTGCTGCTCCCTGGATAAACATACAGGGAACCCCGGTAGCCCCTTCCACTACTTCTCGCATCGCTCCCGGATAGTCTGGACTAATCTGCTGATTGTCCCAGGCCAGTGTCGTGGGGTGACAGGCATAATTAACGAGTGTCGCCAGGGTGCGCCCTTCGGTATCATCAATCCGACCCACCAGGACGGTCTCATCATCCTCCCCTTGCGGTTTGTAACCACAGACAAACTGCTGGCTCGACTCATCCCAATTATCGCGGTGAGCCGCCAAGTCACAGTCTACCTGGCCGTAGCAAATGGTAACCGGT
>CAZXJC010000173.1:0-16055 GCA_964640885.1 uncultured Pirellulaceae bacterium
GCCAGTTGACCCTTTGCTTTACGCCGCAGGTAGTCAAGTTGGAAGAGTCGATCTTGGGCCATGGCCAGGCCAAATCCGCTGAAAAGATCGCTGTCATTACTGGCGTAAACGTGCGGGATTCCCCACTGGTCACGATCAATATCAACGTTCGCGGCCAGGCTGGTCTGTAAGGACCCGTCGTAGCTGGGCAAACGTGATTGAAGTTGTTGTTCCCACCAAGAGTCGAATGCCTCACGCTGCCAGTTGTTTTGCTGGCAAATCGTCTCAATGCGTTCACCGTTTCCAAGTTGCTTGATCAGATTAGCGTCATCGGTAACTGTCATCGGAAATCCCTTGGAGGAAAGGAGGAAGAACAGAAGATCGTCATGAAATGGATCTTTTAAGGTGAGAAAAATGGTTGCCGGTGTGATGCTGCTTCATCGACGCTAATTCGTGGGGCGCTGAAAGATGAAGCAGCCTGTAAAGGTGGCACCATTATAAGGAGTTTCAGACGGCTGGCAATTCAGCGGTCTTGCTTGTCTGAGGGAGCACCATTGGCAGGAAGTCTTGTCAGCTTAGTTTGACGACGAGAAGGCCAATAGAGTAGTTTATGGCGACGCCAATAGACGCAAGTAAAGTTGTCGATTGGCGATCACCTGTGGGCCGTTTCAGTGCTAGGTGCTGGTGACAATCCGAATAATTTATTTCGCGTGATGGTATGTCAGATACAACGAAACGCTGGGTGCAGGGTTTTCGGGATGGAAATCCAGACTTGATCGAAGAGTTCTGGAACCAGTACGAGATCCGCCTGCGGCGACTGGCAGAACGGAATTTAGGTCAACAAATTCGCCGGCGAGTAGGTTCGGATGATGTGGTTCAGTCGGCTTTTCGGACGTTTCTGCGCCGGGCCCACCAGGATGAATTTGAACTGGCAGATCGAAAGAGTTTACTGGCATTGCTCTGCACGATTACGTTAAACAAGATTCGCGAGAAAGTACGCTATCACAATCGCCAGAAACGGGGGCTTGACCAGGAACGTTACTTGGACGCGATCGCCGATCTTGATGGTTCGGATGCAACACCGGATGAATTGGCAGCCTTCCACGAAGTGGAAGAGATGATTGGGGGCTTCAGCGAAGAGGAACAACAGATCATCCACCTTCGCCTGGAGAACTACACGAATCAGGAAATTGCCAGCCAGCTTCAGTGTTCGGAGCGCACGGTACGTCGCTTGATGAATCGCATTCGAGAACGTTTCAAGCAAGAACTAGGCTTGGACCTGGAGAGCGATTGAGGCCGGCAATGAGCTCAAGTTTTTGGTAACGGAACCAGCGTTTCGGTATCGGTTTCCCATAACTTGAGTCGCAAGCAATTGAACACGTCTCGAGGATGCAGCGACGTGGTTAAGGGAGTTTGCAGTTCTTCGAGTTCCGCCATCGCTTCGGGGAGCCGGTAAAAGGGAATGAGAGCATTTAAATGGTGAACATGGTGATAGCCAATATTTCCGGTAAACCAACTCATGACACGACTCATCCGAATGTAACTGGATGATTGTAGAGCGGCGAAGACGTAATTCCATTCGTCACGGTTGCGAAACTGGACGCCCGGGAAATTGTGCTGGGCATAAAACAGGTAAGCCCCCATACCGGAAGCGATCGTGAATGGAATAACTACTGCCAGTAAGACAGCCGTCCAATTGACAAGCATTCCTAATCCGACAATTAAACCGGCATGCCCAAGTAGCGACAGTGCGGAATCCCAGTGTCGTTTTGGATTGACCATGAGAGAACGCAGGCACATTCCATAGATAAAAATAGTCAGGTAGCCGCAGCCAATTGTCAGCCAGTGTCGCGAAGCCCGGTAGGCAAATCGCTCCCACTTAGATGACTGCTCATAAGTTTCACGTGTCATGATCGGATAGGAACCAATACTGGCCCCGTAGATCTTAGAGTTGTTTTTGTGATGGTGATCGTGAGAACGATTCCAAATACTGCGAGGATTCAGTGCGTAGATCCCGTAACAGTTCAAAATGGTGGCTGCCAGGCGTGATCCCTTGAGAATCGCACCATGCTCAAAATCATGGTAGAGAATAAACAATCGCACCAGCACCAGTCCGGATAGCACACTAGTCACGATGCGAATTGGAATCGATAGGTCCAGACTGCCGACTACAATCGACAGGTCCAGGCAGGTAAAGGCGAACAGAGCACCATAAAGGACTACTGTGGAAGCAAGGTGCCACCAACTTAGCCAGCGATGCTCAATGGCATATTCTTTGCTTGCCAGCAGCAGATCTTTGGAACTGCGTGTCATAAGCGCTTGTTACTCACTTTGTGGTTGGGCGTTATTCGCTACCCAACAAGACGGGGGGTCGACAAACCTGTTTACCGCACACGAGGTGAAAAAACAAGCTAACAGACACCCGTATTGGACTGTACCTAATAGTTCAGTTCAATAGCACTTTCGGCCTAGCATCTTCTGAATCCTAAAAAAAAACCGTGCTGGCAAGTTGAAACTTGCCAGCACGGTCCTTTGGAAGGTCTCTTAACAAATTATTTAGCCGGTTTGGCAGCCGGTTTGGCAGCCGGTTTGGCTTGGAACGGACCAGCAATACCGATAACACCGGTTCCAATTCGAGGTCCTGCTGCTCCTGATGGCTGACTCTTTAAGTCATCTTTGCCACCATGAATAACGAAGGCCCGTCCGATTACGCTATAAAGCGAAAGGCCTTCTGCCTTGATATTAACTTTTGCGATTCCTTCGTCATCGGCAGTAATATTTCCAAAGTCGCCTACGTGCCGTTCTTTACTATTGAGTCCAGCGTGCTTGTGTCCCTTTGGGTTGAAGTGTCCACCGGTCGCTTTACCATCGGTGCCACGCATGTCGCCAAACTCGTGAATATGGAATCCATGTTCACCTGGTGTCAGTCCACGGACATTGCCTCGAATCAAGACGTGGCCGTCTTTTTGCTTGAGCGTCAGCTGTCCGAACAGCTTGTTGCCCTTGGTGGGTCGGATTCTGCAGACCGCTCCGTTGGGAGCGATGTTAGCATGATCATGATCATGGTCAGGAGCTTTCTTGTCTTCAGCTTGCGCTGTTACACAAATAAAGAGCGCTGCTGCCAGCACAGAACAACTTGAAATTAATCGCCGCATGGTGTGGTCCTTTCAGGTAGATTGAAATTCGATGAAGGTTGATTTGTAGTGGTAGCCGGTTAGCCAGCCTCGGGGTCACCAGCGTTCCGAGGGGCAGCATTGCTGCGAACGGAACACCGTTAAGCCTAGTCGCCGCAAGCTTCCAATTCAAGCAGCCATCGGCTTCCTGCCTCAAAGTAAGGAAACCTGCTCTAATCAGCGACCAAGAGGGCAGAAAGAGGATCTTTTTCCCGCAAATTTAACTTTCAGTCATGCCCCTTTTGCTTACTTGCCGATTCAACTAGGATGGGTCTCTTCCTACCTCAACAGGATTGGCAAGAAGAAACCTGTCTGACTTGTCATAACCTGTTTTCTCCTGTGAGCTCTTGCGACTTTTGTGCTGCCAGCACCCGCAAGATTTAAAAGGGAAACCGACCGCTGAACGGGGTGGCTGGATCGTGCCTGTCAGGGATGCGTGGCCAAGTCAATCGGTAGTAGATACAGGAATTAGTTTGCTTTTGTTGAAGTGTATAGACGGATGAATATCAAGAACCTGAGAAATATTGGAATTTCGGCCCACATCGATTCGGGGAAAACAACGCTCAGTGAGCGGATTCTGTTTTACGCGGGGCGGATCCATAAGATGCAAGAAGTGCGCGGCGATGGCTCTGGCGCAACCATGGATCACATGGAGTTGGAAAAAGAACGCGGCATTACGATTACCAGTGCAGCCACCAGCGTGCAGTGGAAGGATCATGCAATCAACCTGATCGATACGCCCGGTCACGTGGACTTTACCGTTGAAGTTGAACGTAGTCTTCGAGTGCTTGACAGTGCAGTTCTTGTTTTGTGCAGCGTCGGTGGTGTTCAATCTCAATCGTTGACGGTCGATCGACAAATTAAACGTTACCGTGTGCCACGCTTGATCTTTATCAATAAACTGGATCGAACTGGTGCCGACCCACTCAGGGTTTGCGAGGAAGTTGAGGAGAAGCTCGGCTGTGATACGATCCTCATGCAGTTGCCGATTGGCTTGGGGGAAGACTTTCGAGGCCTCATCGACCTGGTCACCATGAAGGCAGTTTATTTCGAAGGTCATGATGGCGAGATTTTGCGGCATGATGAAATTCCTGAAGAGTTGGCCGCTGAAGCGGCTACGGCTCGCGGCCAGATGCTTGAGAAACTGGCGATGTATAGCGATTTGCTGATGGAAAAGTTGCTTGCTGAAGAAGACGTCGAAATAGATTTAATCCGCCAGGTTACCCAAGAAGCAGTACAACACCAGGACACGGCAGCTGTGCTGATGGGATCCGCCTATCGGAACAAGGGAGTCCAGTTGCTCTTGGATGCCATCATTGAATACCTTCCCTCGCCGCTGGCTCGGGAAGTGACAGCTATGAGCTTTGACGAAGACGAGTCGGAGATCACGTTGGAAACGAATCCCGACAAGCCGTTTGTCGGCATGGCGTTCAAAATCGTCGACGAAGCGTTTGGCCAGCTGACCTATGTGCGCCTCTATCAGGGTACGATTGAACGGGGTGGCAGCTATGTAAACCAGCGAACCGGTCGACGCGAACGGTTTAGTCGCCTGTTCCGAATGCATGCCGATAAGCGTGAAGAGATCGAGACCGCCGTGGCTGGCGATATCGTCGCGGTGATGGGAATCGATGCGGCCAGTGGCGACACTTATGCTGTCGAGAAGGAGTTTTGCACACTGGAAAATATGTTTGTTCCCGAACCGGTTATCGAAATTGCCATTCGCCCAGCTAATCGAAGTGATGCCGATCGATTGGGTAAAGCCCTGGCCCGGTTTCGTAAAGAAGATCCGACACTACGGGTGACTCATGATAATGAAACCGGTGAGATGCTGATTGCCGGAATGGGTGAATTACACCTGGAAGTTTACTTGGAACGGATCCGCCGTGAATACAAGGTAGACGTTGAATCCGGTGCTCCGCAGGTTAGCTACCGGGAAGCGCCTGGGAAACTTGTGAAATTCAACTACAAGCACAAGAAACAGACCGGCGGTTCAGGACAGTATGCCCACATTGTCGGGCAACTAGAACCCATCCCGTTTCAGATGGACGATCCCTATCATTTTGAAGAAAGTATCGTTGGTGGACGCATTCCCAAGCAATATATTCCTTCGATCGACAAGGGATTTCGTCGTTGCATGGACAAGGGGCCGGTTGCTGAATTTCCCGTTATCGGTCTTAAAGTTGTGCTGGAAGATGGTTCTTATCACGAGGTCGATAGCAGCGACAAAGCGTTTCAAACTTGCGCGGAAGGTTGCTTCCGTGAAACGTTTCCCAAGACCCGGCCGATCTTGCTGGAACCAATCATGCAACTGGGAATCGAATGTCCCGAGTCCTTCCAGGGTACCATTGCCGGAGATATCAACAGTCGGCGCGGGATTATCCTTTCCACCGAGCTGCGGGAAAACGTTGTCGTGGTGGATGCTCAAGTACCGCTGGCAGAGATGTTCGGTTATGCCACCGACCTGCGCAGTATGACGCGTGGTGAAGGTTCCTTTACCATGGAACTGCATAATCACCGTCGTGTACCCGCCCAGATTCAGGAAGACCTGGTGGCGGAACTGAAGAAGCAAAAAGAGGGCCTGGCAACTTCTAGCTGACCGATCTGCGACTTTTCTTTTCGCTCATTTCAGGCTGGTTTTCTCTCCGGAAGATGTCACAATAGAAAGATTGCCTCGAGCAATTTCGACGGCAGTTCTGTTGAGACAGGTGCCAGTTACGCTTCCCCGCTTTTTTCTGAGTGAGCCAATGATGAACAAAACGATCCTGCTATTTTCCCTTAGTTTGTTTCTGCTAATACCGTTTGCCGTGGTCTCTGCCGATGAGAAACCGTCCGCTGCGAAGTGGATCCAACTCTTTAATGGCAAAGATTTGACCGGCTGGAAAGTCAAGATTAAGGGGCATGAACTTAACGATAACTTTGGCAATACCTTTCGCGTTAAAGATGGCGCGATGCAGGTCGGTTATGAAAAATACCCCGACTTTGCTAATAAGTTCGGCCACATTTTTCACGAGCAGAGCTTCTCGCATTACCGCATCCGTGTCGAATATCGCTTCCTTGGAAAACAAGTCCCCGGTGGCCCTGGTTGGGCTTTTCGTAACAGCGGTATCATGCTGCATTGCCAGTCGCCGGAGTCGATGGGGAAAGACCAAAATTTCCCGGTTTCGATTGAAGTTCAATTACTCGGTGGCAAGGAAGCAGGCGCCCGCTCGACGGCCAATCTCTGCACCCCTGGAACCAATGTCGTGATGGACAAGAAATTAGTTACGCGGCACTGCATACCTTCCAAGTCAGAGACTTACCGGGGAGATAAATGGGTGACCGTGGAAGTAGAAGTCCGTGGTGGCGAAGTGATCAAGCACATTCTCGACGGCAAGGTTGTCTTGCAATACGACAAGCCTCAACTCGATCCTCGCGATGCAGATGCCAAGAAACTTATCAAAGGCGAGAAGGTGTTGCTCGAGAAGGGCTATATTTCTCTGCAATCGGAAAGCCACCCGGTGGAATTCCGAAAAGTCGAGTTATTGCCGTTAGATAAGTAATTGTAGCCCCGCCAAATCGATCGTTTGTTGGATCGTTTGCGAAACAATTTGAACGACAAAGTGTTAGTAGTATTACTAGCCTTTGAGCCTGCTAACCCAGGGGCGCAATTTTTAGAGGACTCAATCAGTGATTAAGAAAATGCTTTGTGGGTTGATGACTGTCCTGGTTTGCTGGACGTTGCCTTTAAATGCCGAGGATAATCCACCTGCGCGTATCGCCTGGTACGGTGATTTGCAGGAGGGACTCAAAGAAGCGAAGCGAAGTTCCCGCCCCATTTTACTGGTCTCCGGAGCGCCACACTGCTTGGGAGTTCCCGGGGTCTGGTGACCGGGTAAGCAGGGTATGGACAGGAGTTTCCTGTCCTCGAACGCTGTCGTTGCCGCCTCGCGTAAATTCGTTTGCATTCGGCTGGCGACTTACGAGAGTAAGGAAGAAGCGAAATTCATGGAGACGATTTTCCTTGGCAAGGGTGGGGTACTGGCCAATACTGTTTTTTGTATCCTCGCACCCGATGGCAAGAAAAAACTTGTTCGCCCCGGACGCTCGCCCCAATTTGCTTTTTCCAGCGCAAGCCAGATGGCCACGCAGATGAATCGCCTGGCAACCCAGTATCCGTTAGCAACACGCAACGCCCTGACAGATACCCAGCTGCCGCAGCTAGCAAAAGTGGATGTGGCACTCAATGTTGCCGCCTGTGATAACCGTCCGCTGGTGGTAACGGTGGCGTCGTCTCCAGAACAGCTGAACCAGGTAAACCAGAAATTGATTAAGAAGGCTTGGAGTGAGAAACTTGCCGGCCAGTTTGTCTATGCATCAACGATCAAGCCAGCGGATCTCCAGCCATTGGCCGGTGCTAAGGATTCTTCAGCAATTCTGCTGGTCGAACCAGATACCTTCGGCCTGTCCGGGAAGGTGGTTGCTCAACTGGATGCCAGTGCGACCGAAGCTCATATTGAAGCGGCGCTGGTCAAAGCGATCAAGGACTTTCAGCCTTACTCGAAAAGCCACCGGCAACATCTGCAACTCGGGCATCAGCTGGGTATCGAGTGGGAAACGGCGATTCCGGAAACCGATGTTGATTCCATTCGAGCCAGAGAACGCCAAAAAGCTCGTCAATAGAGCTCTTACTACTGGCGACGTCGTAAACCGTTGCGACGCTGCGTGGCCTTCAACTGGTAATGAACCCCGTTGAGAACGGCAAGCGGACCATCGTACTTGTAGTACGCCCCGGACTCGTGCCTGGTCGCCTCCACCGTGGTCGCGCAGTGTACGCTAATGTACCAGGTGCCGGCGGATAAACGCGTCTTCAGTTTTTTTTGCCAGCCGGCGGAATTGTCCTGGAGTACTGGTGTCGATTGTCGTGAGGGGACTTCCGATTGCAGGGAGAGATGGAAATCGAATCCTTCTTGCCCGCTGAGCTCAATTTGGACAGGCTGCCGACCAGTAGCCACATCAAAGCGAAAATGATGCGTTTGCCGATCACCGATCTTGGTAAAGGCAGGATCCTTGTCCGTTGTTTCCTGGTTCATCGAACGAACTTCACCATTGATCAGGCTCCCCTTGATTTGCGGTGCTCCGGTCCCATCGAGGGCATACATGAAACAGGCTTCGGTTAAGGCCAGCCGTTCACCGCTTTTAATCCCCTCCGGGTGTGAACCGATGTTCACGATTCGTCCGCTGGCCGGGTTGATCTTGTAAGCCCAGATGGCTGCTCCCTGATGAGTTTTTTTCTCCGGGGTATCGTAACGGGCCAGGATTTCCGTCTTCTGTAAATGAGCCCCTTCTTTCAAGGACAGCCAGTTTCCGTTGTTGTGGTAAATGTCACCAATGTACTGGTCGTCGCCAAAATCACGGTAGCGTAGGAGCGGCGAGTTGTCGGGAATGAAATGTCCCACCCGTTCTTTCTTGAGCCCCGTGTTGAGCGTGTTAAACGGGAAGATGTGCAAGTAACCGAGGCGACGCGTCGTTTTGCTGCCAACGTTACGGCCGCTGAGAAAGGATCCTGCACAACTGCCACAGTAGCTGCCACCCTGGTTGTAGAATTGCCTCAGTGCCTGGCGACCGCTTAGTTCTAATGACTTGCCATGGAGGGTTGCGGACCCGCCATTAACGTAGAGCATACGGAATCGTGGTTGGCCGTCCGGGTAGAGCAGCACACCATTCGTATCGTTGGCAGATCCGGAAAACAGTTCGTTCTGCTTGGCTGCGTCGGTCCCGGCATAGTATTCGTAGGAAAGTTTCAGTGATTCAGCCGCCGGCAAAACCTTGCGACTGCTCAATTTTACCCCACCACTCATGAAGAGATCTTTGTAGAAGCCGCTGGCAGGTTTTTCTTCAGCGTAGCAGGTTGCCAAAGCAAACCAGCCAGCACAAATCAACAGGCAGTGGATCGGCCGAATAGTTTCCTTGTTCACGGTTGACACCTCGATTAGCTGGTAACACCTGGAACGTGTTGATCAGGATGGTCCTGTTTCATCCCTAGATTAGCATTTTTATGCTTTTGAAGCCACCTGCGCTGGTGGTCGTCCCTTGTTGCGAGATCATTGATTTAGCCCACTGGTTGAGGTTTAATCAAGGGTTGAACCGATCGTTCATGGTTACCCGAGACGCCAAACTTCACGATCAGATCGCTGTCGAAAATAAAAGGAAAGCCTGATGATGCTAAGAAGAATGCTTGCTTACCTCTGCCTGGGACTCAGCCTGGTGCCCTTTTCTGGAACCAGCCTGCAGTCTGCCGACGCGCAATTTCCAGTAACAGCCAAACGAATTCTCTTCCTGGGAGATTCGATCACCCATGCCGGACATTACATTACCTTGATCGAAACGCAGCTGCGGATGACCGGTCAGGCGGTTCCGGAGATGATCAACCTGGGTTTGCCGAGTGAAACCGCTTGTGGGCTCTCGGAGCCAGACCATCCTTTTCCACGGCCAGATGTTCACGAACGATTAGACCGGGCGCTCGACAAAGTAAAACCAGATGTTGTCGTGGCCTGTTATGGGATGAACGATGGGATCTATTATCCCTTTAGTAAACAACGGTTTGCCACTTACCAGCAAGGGATCAAGCGGCTGATCGACAAGGTGCATAAGTCAGGAGCTAAGCTGATCCTGATGACGCCACCTGCGTTCGACCCCTTGCCATTGCAAAAGCAGGGGAAATTGCGTGGCCCCAAGGCAGAAAAATATGCCTGGTTTGCGATCTATGAAAACTATGACCAGGAAGTCCTGGCTCGTTACGCAAAATGGATTGTAGAGCAGCATGATAAGGTCGAGATGGTGATTGATCTGCATACACCGGTTACCCAGTATGTGACTGCCAAGCGGAAAAAGAACGCGGACTTTACCATGTCGCCAGACGGGGTTCACGTAAACAACGAAGGTCATTCGGTCTTAGCAACCGCGATTATGAAAGCCTGGCAGATCAAACAGAAACCAGCTGACCCTGAACTCTTGCAACTAATCTCCCAGCGTCAGAAGCTGTTGCATCAAGCATGGGTGAGCCATGTCGGGCACAAACGGCCCGGCGTTAAGGCCGGCTTGCCAATCGAGAAAGCCCAGGAGTCTGCCAGTAAAGTAGAAGCGAAGATCAGTCGTCTGCTCAAAGAGGCAAAGTAACGTTCTAGAGTTGCCACGATGTCGGCCATGTTGCCTGACGCCCCGTGGTAATTCCGAGTTGGAGAATATTTCATGTGTAGTTTGTTATCCAGAGGCCAGTTACTTGCCTGGCTGGCGATGGCAGCCTTGTTTCACGGTCCTGTTACCGCTGCACCCCAGGTGAAACCACTAACTGATGCCCAGGTCAAAGAGTACAAGTTGGATCGAGCCTTCTATAAGAAGGGTACCCTGGTCCAGGATATCTTGATTGCCACTTCCAACGAGGTGTCCGACTTTGCTCACCTGGAGACTGCTTACCTGTTCGACATGATGATGAAAAGCATCAAGCCGGCGATCGCAGAGCGCATTAGGCAACAAAAGGTCCTTTGTGTCCTGGTTGGACACCAGGAGTTCACCTCTGATGTGCCACAGTTCAAAACAAATAAGACCGGCAAGGAACTGGATTTCTACAACTGGCGGCAACGCGGCTTCCTTACCCGCCGTGATAATCGGCCGGTGGTTCTGTTTGCCGAAGAAGATGTGCTGGAATACGAAGGCGGCATGCGACTGGAGAGTATCCTGATCCACGAGTTTGGCCATGTGATTCATGGGGCCGGGTTTGATAAGCAGTTGCAAGAGCGGCTTACCGAGACATTCGAACGGGCCCGGGCCAAGGGAATCTGGAATGATGGTCGCGCTGCGCAGCGTTATCGACGTGTCACCAGTGTCAAACCAGTCAGCCTGCTTGATTCGCTAGTTGCTTCGTTTCCGCGCCAGCCACCAGCATTGATCAAAAAATGTCTCGACGGAGGAGACATCCTGGTGAACGGTAAGCCGACAACATCGAAAGTGAAAGTAACTGGAAAAGACAAGGTACTGATTGTCTTCGGTGGTCCCAAGGAATGCTATGCCCACAAAAACCGGGCAGAATACTGGGCGGAAGTTTTGCAGTGCTGGTACGACACGAATCGAACCATGGATCATGACCACAATCACATCCATACCCGCCAGCAACTCAAAGCGTACGATCAGGTTGCTGCCAAGCTCTGTAGTGACGTGCTGGGAGATTCTCCCTGGCGATTTGTTTCTCCTCGCCAACGGGCAGGGGAAGGACACCTGGCAGGGTTCGATCCCACCACGGCTCCCAAGGTTGTCGATCCAGAGCATATCAAGCAGGCTGCCAACGACTACTACGACAAGTATTGGGAAAGTTACTGGGAACGGTTGCACGACAAGTACGAGAAGAAAACAAGCCAGCAGAATTACCAGCAGCTTATTCAACTGGTCGAAGCCCACGTCAAGAACCAACGGATTGCCGGTGCTCAACTGGTCGTCGGTGGCAGCCACTGGCCAGTGACTGCAAAAAGTTTCGGAGTGCGTAGCGTGTCCGACCAGGAGCCGGTCAATGATGACACGCTGTTTTGTATTGGCTCCTGTTCCAAGATGATCTCCGCTGCGGTTATTTTAAAACTAGTGGAGGAAGGGAAGCTGGAACTGGATGTTCCCATCAATCGCTGGTTAAAGGATTTTGCAGAGCCTCAGATCGAGAAGGGCGGAGCGGCCAAGCGAGCTCCTACGTTACGAGAACTGCTTTGCCATCGAAGCGGTGTCTATAGTCAGCGGGACAGGATGTCGAAAAGTCAAACGCGTTGGATTCGGGATTTTGAGTTGACCTTGCAGGAGTCGGTAAGCGGAATTGCTCGAGAAACGCTGGCGACCGAACCTGGTACTCGTTTTGCTTACAGTGGAGCGGCCTATTGCGTCCTGGGTCGTGTTGCCGAGGTGGCTGCTGATGCTCCCTTTGAAATGCTACTTCAGGAACATATCTGCCGACCCCTGGAATTGACCAGTACAACCATTATACCACTACCGCAGCACACCAAAATCGCAGCCGGGCATCAACTCCAGAACGGGCAACTTGCAGTTACACCGTCGACACCACATCGACTTGGGGAAAAGCATCGATTTGCCCTGGTCGGAGGGAGTATCTACAGCCCAGCCCGGGAATTGGCCCGCTTTGCTGAGATGTTACTAGAGCGGGGCTCTTTTGGGTCAAAGGTTCTCATCAGTAGCAAGAGCTGGCAGCAGATGACTTCGCCGCAATCGCAGCGAAGTACGGGGCCTTACGGCTTTGGACTGGGACTCAAGCAGGATTCGGCCAGCAGGCAATTGTTGGCCTTTTCGCATGGTGGCTCGCTGTCTGGATTTATTAGTTACGTGGCGGTTGACTTACGTACCAGGAGGTTTGCCGTGGTTAACTATACGGGACCAAGACAGAGAGCGATTACCACAGCGCTGATTGCCTGGGTTAGTCCCTGACGAAGGTGATGATTGGACCTCAGTGCGATACAATGGAAAACGGTAAACCCAGAAAAGCAGGAAGATAAAGGACCAGTTGAATGAAGCCCGGTTCTGGCGGTGAACATCGCTTGCAAGAGGAATACGGCAGCCAGCAGCGAGCTGATACGTTTTACGATGCGCAGATGCTCGATCATTTGAATGAACGCATGGTCAGGTTGATCGAACGCCAGGAGATGATGTTCGTGGCAACTGCCGATGGCGAGGGTGAATGTGACAGCTCATTTCGAGCTGGTCTGCCAGGCTTTGTCGTCGTTCTCAATGATAAGACGTTGATTTACCCTGAGTACCGGGGCAATGGTGTCTATGCCAGCCTGGGAAACATTACTGAGAACCCGCACATCGGCATCCTGTTCGTCGATTTCCTGGAGACGACGATCGGTCTGCATGTCAACGGAAAAGCAGCTTTGGTTGACAACGAGCAACTCCTCGAACGGAACGATGTGCCAGACGCAGTTCGAGAAGCGACTCAGGTCGAGGGTGGGCAGCAACCGGAACGTTGGGTCCAAGTTTCGGTAGAGGAAGCCTACATCCACTGTTCCAAACATGTTCCCCGACTGGCAAAGGTTGATAAGAAAATCCACTGGGGCTCTGATGATGAGTCCTGTAAAGGAGGAGATTTTTTCGCCGCCGGGACGACGAAAGAAGAGGACCAATGACCACTTGGCAGGGACAACTTGTTTCTGCCCTTCAGCGAGCCGTTTCGTCCGCGGTCATCGTAGCAGCGGCTTGCGCTCTGGGCTTCTTCTCGCCGCTTGCCCAAGCCCAGGAGACCAGTCTTGATTTGCCACGGCAGTGGAAATTTAAGAAAGGGGATGACCCGCAATGGTCTGAAGCGGCCTTTGACGACAAGGATTGGGAAACGATTCGCGTGGGTAAACCCTGGGATCGCACCTATGACGGGCACGGCTGGTACCGCCTGAAGTTGATGGTCCCGAAGGCTTGGCAAAGCGATGAGTTGTTACAGAAACATCAGCATCTAAATCTCCTGCTCGGTGCCATCGATGATGCAGACCAGGCCTGGTTCAACGGCCAGCAGGTTGGGCAAACGGGTTCTCTCAAGGGTGGAAACACGAGAGCCCATTGGAATCGGTCGCGAACTTACCAGGTGCCGGCTGGCTTGGTTCGCTGGGACAAAGAAAATGTCATTGCCGTTCGCGTTCACGATCAGAGTGGCCGCGGTGGACTCTTTCGTGGTCCTTATCAACTGGCAATTTCAAACTGGACGGACCTGGTGCAGCTTCGCTTAGGCCTGGGACGTGGTGATGGAATCTTTCCGGCAAATAAACCGATGGAATTCACGGTAACCGTAAAGAGCCAGGCTCCCGAGACGATTTCAGGACGACTGGACTGGACGATTCAAACAGACGAAAAAACCGACGTTCATCATGAGTCAACAAACGTGACACTAATAACGGGTAAGCCCCAACGGATCCGCTGCCGATTTTTACCCGCGCAGCCCGGCTTTTACTTTGCGAGGTGTGCGTTTGTTGGTGAAGATGGTGAAGTTTCTCAGCGAATGCAACTCGGTTATGCCCCAGAAAAAATTGTTTCGCCGCTGACCAGGGAACGTGACTTTTTTGAGTTTTGGAAGCAGTCTCGGGAAGTCTTGCAGCAAGTCGAACCACGTTTCGAAGTTATTCCGCAAACCAAGTCGAGCAATCCACAGATCCAGGTCTACGAGGTCAGGATGCGCAGCTTCGGTAATGTTCGTGTGGCTGGCTGGTACGAGGTGCCGAAAAGACCTGGACGCTATCCGGCGGTATTGCGTGTTCCCGGTTATGGCCAGAACATGCGGCCCATCGGGCATTGCCAGGACATGGTTGTTTTTTCCTTTAATGTTCGTGGCCATGGCAACAGCCAACAAGACGTTAGTGGAAAACCGTCGAATTACTGGATACGTGGCTTGGATGACAAGCAAGATTACTATTACCGGGGCGCCTACCTGGACTGCTTGCGAGCTGTTGACTTCCTGGTTTCTCGCCAGGAAGTTGATCCCAAGCGGATTGCCGTTATCGGTGGCAGCCAGGGAGGTGGCTTTAGCTTTGCGACCGCCGCACTCGACGATCGTATCACGCTTTGTGCTCCTGATATTCCTTTCATGGCTGATTTTGTCCGCTACTTTCAGACCAGCGACTGGCCAGAAATGGACCAGTGGATTGCTGCTGATAAAAAACGGACTTGGCCACGAACGTTACGTACACTCAGTTATTTCGATACCATGAACCTGGCACCGCTGATTCGTTGCCCTGTGTTCATGGGAGTGGGACTGCAAGATCCCGTTTGTCCGCCGGCAACTAACTTTACTCTCTACAATCGGGTCACCGGAGAGAAAGAGTATCGCGTTTACCCGTTTGCTGGTCATCGAGTGGAACCGCAGCATCCGGACCTGGTTTTTGCCTGGATCCGAAAACATTTTGGACTTTAGCCAGAACAATTAGGGAAGAAAAGGAGAATGGTTTGATGAGAGTTTTTTGGAGCCTCCTAATCATTATGCTATTGGCCCCAACCGGCGAGGCTGCGGAACCCAATATTCTTTTTATCTTTGCAGATGATCAGTCTTATGACACGCTCGGCCCACATGATGATCCATTGGTTCAGACTCCTCATTTGGATCAACTGGCTCGTCACGGAATGCAGTTTACCCACTGCTACAACATGGGCTCCTGGACCGGGGCTGTCTGCGTTGCCTCACGGACCATGCTCAATACAGGCAGCACGCTCTGGCGGGCCCTTAAGAAAGATGGCCAGCTGCGGATGTTGCGCAAAAAGAACAGCCAAGCCAATCCGTCTCAACTCAAGACCATGTGGGGGCCGCGGATGCGGCAGTTGGGGTACGAGACCTATTTTACCGGTAAGTGGCACGTACAGGCGGATACAGGAAAACTCTTTACCCATGTCAGCCATGAACGGCCCGGGATGCCACCCGATACACGCAAACCACCGTTTCACGAGGAAGGGTACCATCGGCCAGTCAAAGGCCAGCCTCCCAAGTGGAGTCCTTATGACTAGAAGTTTAGTGGTTTTTGGGAAGGGGGCCGCCACTGGTCCGAGGTATTGGCTGATGATGCGATCGGTTTCTTGAAGGATGCCGGCAAGAAGGCTCGGCAGCCGCAGGCAAAGCCGTTCTTCATGTACCTCGCTTTCAATGCACCGCACGATCCGCGGCAGAGCCCCAAGAAATTTGTTGACAAGTATCCACTTGAGAAAGTTAAACTGCCAGCCCCCTTTTATGCTCGTTACCCACACGATACGGCTGGCCTGACACCGACCCGCCGGGACGAAAGCCTGGCTCCCTACCCTCGTACCGAGTACGCGGTCAAGGTGAATCGCCAGGAATACTATGCCATCATCACCCACCTGGATGAACAGATTGGCCGTATCCTGGCAGAACTGAAGAAACAGGGCCTC
>CAZXJC010000174.1:0-10033 GCA_964640885.1 uncultured Pirellulaceae bacterium
TTTCTTCCGTTCTCCGTTTTTTTCAATAAAATCCTCCCCCAACACGCTCTTCCTTAACGGTTGGCTCCACTTCTGTTCGTTGCCTCAGAATCCAAGTTGGCAACTAATTCAACGCTGTTTTCCCGGTTCTATAGCCTGCTCAATTACAGCTCCACCAAACAAATGATCCAGGGCAGTCGGCATAAAGATATCCTCATGAAAATGATCAGTCAGCTAGTCCTGAAAGAAACCAGCAAGACAAGCCACTATTACCCGATCATGCTGGCGCTCAACTATAATATGCAAACAACCGGATTGACCCTGGGACGACGGTTACTAAAGGCGCAACCTGCCTCTTTTAGCACAACCCAATACGCCGCAATTGCCGTGGCTCGTTTCGGTAGCCAAGAAGATATCTCCTTGCTACTACCACATCTCAAGAACGTTTCCGTATGTCACACATGGAGCAACCCTCAAATTCAGCCTGGAGTCATCAAGACCCAGGTACGGGATGTCATCCTGGCACTGCTAATCCACATGACAAAACAAGACCATAAAGAATATGGTTTTGAGCTTCTACGGACGACACAGACTACTCTGTGTCATACCTATACGTGTGGATTCACGAAAGAAGAAAAACGAGAAGCAGCACAGGCTAAATGGACAAGCTGGTACGAGAAGAATAAACCAAAGTAACGTTAGCTCACTTTTCTCCTCGCCTGGCCCGCAATTCCGTCGAAGACATATCGCAGCGAAATGATGCGGCTGGCACCTGGCGACAAATTTCTTTGAGCTCGATCGGCAGGACAAGATCCTCCAGTTGATAAAAGCCTGGCGACTCCGCGCTATCCTGATCTAACTGCCGTCCAAAAACCAGGAAGCTACAGCCCGCCTCCACAATCTCTTCAATTGCCTGTCGATGTGAGTCTTCGTTCGAGTGATACTTGGAATTGGCAACACGAATGATTGTATCCACACCGACGACAAACGTGACCTCGGGAAAGAGCTGTGATTTTTCTGCAAACGTGGCACTCTCTGTCAGCCAAATAACGTCGCTACCAATAAATTGAAATAACCGACTCAGTGTCTCGTGAAATTCCAAGGCAGGCTTATCAACATTTTCCAGCGACAACTCATATTCAAGATCTGCACCAAAAGTGCTTTTCACGTATTGAGCAATTTCCAAGTGCCCCTCGTGACGGGGATCATAAGAGCCTGGAAAAAGAAACCGAGGAATTCGGTCAACATCGTCTCCGGTAACTGGTTTCTCTGACCTGACATGATGCTCCCAGGAAAACCGGCTCTTCCCCACCTCGCCCTGACGAATTCTCTGCCACTGCTCATAAATGTCCATCACGTCGATCAGTGTCGCCAGGACCTCGTGAGCTGCTTCCTGTTGACGCAACAGTCGCCCGCTGCTTTTCATTCGAACTGGACGAGTGGCTGTAAAAGTCTCCTCTGACGCGGTAGCGGACTGGTTTTGACAAGCTACCCCAATATGGATCAGGCCATCGAGCTCCGCAGGAGCTGCTGGTCCCAGATGCCCAGTAACAGCTAGTGCCACGTTCGCCTCCTCCGTGGAACTAAGCACTCCCTGGGCCATCAACTGGACTACCTGCTGGCTCACTGCTCCTGGATTCTCCAGGGATTCAGGAGAAACCTCCAGCCAATCCTGTTTGGTTTGATTTCGATAGGTCACCGCCGATCCACAAAGATGCTCGGAAATGCCCGCAATGCTACCCAGGGCGGCGGAAACCAGTCCGGCCGTGCAACTTTCTGCAAACACCACCCGCCATCCCAGGTGTTGCAGGGTATCCGCAGCCCGCTGACAGAGCGGCTGCAGTCGTGTCACAAAATCATCTGACCTGTCCATTTCCAGTTCCAAGGGGCAACCTCGTCATCGATGTTCAGTCGAGTTATCCGTGAGCCTTTCCGGTCCAGCTGTTAAGAATACATTCTGCTCCTGGCAGATGAAACCAGCAAACCTTCGTGAGATAGCTGGAATCCGTCTTCGAGTCTACAATAGCGGAGTGAACAAGATATCCAATGGCAAACCTGATATCCCATCGCTGCGAAATGCTGCTGCCTGGGGAACGACTTACGGGCTCGTCTCCTCGGCAGGCTATACGTTTGCCAATATCTATTTGCGATCACTGGTCAATTGCCATGCCGTCTGGGTTTCCTGCGTCAAGGCAATCCCGACGTTAATGCTAGTCGTTCCCTGGCTCATCATTCGCCGCTGGCAAGGAAGTCGACAGTTTCCTGCTGGTCGAGCAGTCTGCCTGCTGGTGATTACTGGTTTATTTGGCCATCTCTGTGGCAACGTTGTTTTCCAACGGTCCCTGGAAATCATTGGGTTGATATTAGCGGTTCCATTAACCCTCGGAACCATGATTGTGACGGGAGCTTTCCTCGGACATCGTTTCCTCCAGGAACATGTTTCCAGGGCTACTATTATCTCTGTCACGCTGTTGATCATCGCTGTTTTTATTCTCTCATTTGGTGCTGGTGCAGCTCATGAAAGCGTCCAAAGTGATGGAAGTAATCCTCAAAACGTTCAGCCGGTCTCAGCCTGGCTTCTGACCACTGGAGTTGCAGCAGCCTGTCTCGCTGGCTGTGCGTACTCGCTGCTGGGAGCTGCCATTCGTTACGGGTTGCGTCAAAAACTGTCGTTACCTATGACGCTGGGAATCGTGAGCCTGGTAGGTCTGATTTCACTTACCGTCTGCAGCCTTGTAGATCCGGGCCTGGAAACCATGTTGAAAACAAGTCATCGGGATCTGCGCTACATGTTTTACGCCGGGATCTGGAATGCTGTTGGTTTCCTGGCACTGGCCAAGGCACTCAATCAAACCAGCTTAATTCACGTGAATGCGCTAAGTGCAACGCAAGTCGCCATGACCGTCATTGCCGGGCTTTTGCTATTTGGCGAAGCGTTCACCTGGATGACTGGACTCGGCGTGGGACTGACTATCCTGGGATTGCTCTTGATGCGAGAGCAAACAGGCACTCAATCCTCCTGAATCATGGGAACTCCCCTCGCTGTTAAAGCCAGTCTGCTCTGCAAGCAGCAGCTGAAACTCTTAAGGAGTCGTCGTGATTCCGAGCGCCCGGCGATGCGATGCAGTCACTCGCTCAACCTGTTGCCGGGACTCAAAGGGTACATACATCCCTCGCATGACCATCTGGTATCGCTGGCCAACCTGGTAACCAGGGATCAGATATTGGAAATCCCAGGCTGGATTTCCCTTCCCTCCCCCAGAAGGTGATTGGGTCAACCGAACCTGATCCTGCGGCCGAAACATTTGGACCCAAGCCATTTGGTGACTCACTCCATAGTACCACGGTTGCGCATAACGGTAGTTAGATCGATTGAAGACCAGCGATAATGGAAAGTCCGGGTCATGTTTAAAGGTACGAGTGTCGGTCAGGCTCAAATGGGTCGCCAACTTACCATGACTGGGTGTGGCTGATTGGATCCAAGAAGACTTTTCTGAGGAGGCTTTATTTCCCTGGAAATGAATGTCTAATGACTCCGGCTGATGAATATAGCTTGCCCAGAAAAGACCAATATATCCGTGTGTATAACTCGCCTTACGTGGTACACATTCAAGTGTCATTTCCAGCGCACCATCTTTGAGTATCTGGTATCGCAAGCAACTCTCCAGGCCATAATGAGGACTCGGTGCCTGGTATAGTTCAACCGTATGGGGATCAACAAGGCGCAACTGCATGGGCGCATTACGCGGTTCAAACAACACCTTACGATCCTGTTTCGTCCCGTCATGAATATGCTCGTAATTGAGACCGGCATACGTGGGCACAAAAAGGTTTTCCGTTCTCTGGGAATGGCCCAGGTAAGCCAGGCCACTATAGCCTGCCCGGTGATCCGGGAGGACGTCATCAGCCACTGCCTGGTTATCTACCACGATCGCCTTCACGCCGTTACGCATCAAGACTGCATATGGCTTCTTGGAAACTTGATAAGAACAATCCGGATCGCTTAATGATGTCAGTCGAGGCAATTCAGCCGCTAACCCAGTCACGGGAAGCAACGAGGTCATGATTAATAACAATGATTTCATAGGTACCAACTTTGTTTCATCGAGTGTTTCAAAGAATCTACTTCGGAGACGGCTGGTCTTTCCCAGCAGTATCAGTAGCGGTCACTATAGAATCCTGTTACCTGGAAAGCAAATCTTAGCGGGCAGATTCGATCCAGTGGTACCACGTTTCGCCGGATGATTGCGACAACTGCGGTACTGGCAACTCGTTCGGATGAAATAAATGAGCAAGTATCTCAACGGTTTCCACCAGGCGAGGTCCACTGCGATTTACGTAGGAGTTCCCATCGAGCACGAAAACTCGCTGGTTTCTGACTGCGGACATTTCTTGCCAGCCTGGCACCTCCCGCAACTGGTGCAACTCCTGTCGAGAGCGGGACAAGTCAAAGCCACACGGACAAACAACGATCACCTCGGGATCAAATGAGACCACATCGGACCATTTTTCATACTGGCTGGGTAAATCTGCAGCACTCACACCGTTGATACCGCCAGCCAACTCCACCAGGGTCGGCACCCAGTTGCCCGCCACCATCAGTGGTTCAATCCACTCGATACAAACCACTCGAGGGCGTTGGACGCTGCTACGAACCAGGAGCTCGGCAACGCGATCAAGACGTCCTTGCAAGAGCTCGACGAGATGGACAGCTTTATCGCGACAATCAACAGCAGTTCCGATGGCAATCATGTCTTGAAAAACATCTTTCCAGCAATTCGGCTGGAGCGCCAGAATTTTAGTTTCCGTAAGGGCATCAGTCTCAGCAACCACTGCCACCACTTCATCGTAATGAATGGCGCACACTTCACACTGCGCCTGGGTAATAATCAGGTCTGGACTTAACTCGCAGAGCAGTTGAGAGTTAAGTCCATAAAGCGATTCTCGCGTCTTCAAATTCGATCGCACTTGTTCGTCGATCTGATTGCTCGACAGGCTGTCGTCGATATGCGAGACCGTGACCCTTGGTTTCTGAAGAGCTGCAGGTGGATAGTCACATTCGTGACTAATGCCTGCTAGGTGATCCGCTAAATCGAGGGCATAAAGAATTTCCGTGGCACCGGAAAGCAACGATACAATTCGCGGTCGCAACACCATTATTTCGTCAATTCCAGTGACATCCTGTCAGCAAGTTTACCGATTCGGATTTTTCTCGTCCGACAGTGACGGCCAATGCACAGGAGCATCCTTCGGGCGGGCATTGGGATCAAGATCGTATTGCTGTAACAACCTGACCAACTTGAAGTCCTTGGGACGTTCTTCGTCTAACTGCGAGAGGCAATCGAAATAGCTTTTGATTGCCGGCATCAGGTTTTCCGCTGTTTCACCTTTCCACATACTGGGATGCTTATTGAACAACTCAAACCAAAGATCCCAGGCATCTTCAAATTTCTTTTTCGCACTAATCGGATCCGCTGCCAGATACTCGTTGTTAGCATCAAGGACTGCTTTTCGAGCGGACGTTGCCAGTCTAGTCTGTTCGACCATACAACGTGTTTTCCAATAGTAGTAATTTACGTTACCTTGAGAAAACTCAATCTCGTCAGCAAGTTTTTCGCGTTGGGAAGCCAGTTCTGCAAACCTCAACGCCGTTTTACGATGTTCTTTTGGGACACGTTCTGCGAGTTCTTGATGCGAGATTACCATATCTGCTTCCATTGCCAGTCTTCGTTGCATATCACTACGCAACTCAGGAGGCATATCGAGAGCAATTCGCTCAGGTTCGCTCAACTTAGCCCGTTTTTCCTGCCTTATTTCTTCTTCCAGCCCGGGAGCCAAATCACCGATTGATTTTCGATATTCCTCTACTGCCTGCCGGTGGACAACCATATCACTCAAACGAATGCGACCACCGTAGGGGCCCTTCATTTCACGATCACCGAATTCGTCCCATTTTTGCCCCGCATAGCGAAACGCCTCGCGTCCTTTCTCGTCCAAGATCCCCTCATCTTCAATAGCCATCGCATATTGAATTAGCGACATTGGCTTGAACATGAAAAAGATAACAGGTGACCGTCCTACAACAGGCATGCCTTCTTTTTCCACTGCATTTTCTGCTTCTGCATACCACATCCGAGCGACCAGCCAATTATCCGGTTTACCCAGGGCACCCATAGCTCGGGTGGCATCTACATAATCAGAGAAGGAGCTATGAAACGTTTCGTCATCGCGAAACATCTGGCGAAATTGCACATGTTCATCACTACGACCAATTTTCTGTCCGGTATATCTGCCAATCTCGGTCAGCAACTTTGGCTGGTGACGATTGTACTTGGTTCCTGTGACCAGGAAGCTGATACCCTTCTTCACCCAATGGTAGCGATGTCGATAGTCATCAAATTCAGTAGAAATATTATAGGAAAGGTTGTGGGCCTGGAAATTCCAGACACTGATAAAATTCGGCTGCAGTTTTGTGATCTGATTGAGTGTCGCTGTAAGATTATCCCAATCTTCGGTCTTCTTGAATTCAGTCGCTTTTTCCCACAAGACAGCTGCTGCAATTCCACGCATGCCAAAGGTAGCTAGCTGCATGGATGCGCCCACAGGATCGATATCTCCCAACTCTGCTTGCGAGAGACCCGATGCTTTGCGCATGCGAGAAAGCTTGCCACCCGACTTCGCCCGTGTCTCGGGCTGGCCCAACAAGAACAAAGGAAACAGCAACAAAACCATTGCCGTGATATAGGTGATCTTACGAGCAAACGATGTTTTCCAATTCATGCTGCCAATTCCCGTGTTCTGAGAATAAAGTAACCAAGCACTGCAATCACAAAGAAATAAGCCAAGGTAATCAAACAGTGACGAGCAACTAGAGAATTATTGATATTGAATCCGTAAGCAACTTTATCCACCGTATTAAATTCTGGATACCGAGGCAAGATATGAGTCGCTGTTGTAAGCACGTTCAGATAGGCAGCGTCAAGCGATTTAACAATACGTTTTGGTATTGCTGGCAGCGCTAATTCGGTTACGGCCCCCTCCTGTCGCAGGTTACGAATAAAGGACTCGATCGGCCCACCGGCCGCATATTCACCGGCCTGGATACCGACAATAAAGCCACTGAACATGCCCAGTACCACGGTAGCCAGGGTCGCTTTAAAAGCCACCACTCCACTCAGGAACGAACTGAACAAGACGCCAAATAATGTTACCAGCACCATCTGGAACCAGACGCCCAGGTAAGCTTTGGCAAAGTTCCAGCTAAACGAAGAATCTGCTGCTAACAGGTAAACGTCTGCCTGGGCCATTCCGAAAAACTGCGCATGCTCCCGGCACCTGACCCAAACTTCAATGCGCCCCTCGTGGACTAAATCTTCAAACAGGTCCAGCTTCTTGATTTCACCATTCGGGTCCTGGTACTGCAAATCTTTATTTTGGATCGTGAGCTTGGCAATAGAAAATTCATTGGCCTCAAAATCAATCGGACGACTGCGGCGAATCTTCGCATTTGGGTTCGGATTGTAAAGGAAAATCCGGCCCTTGATTTTATTGACAATGCTTCCCTTGTTAGTTCGAAAAACTCGAATGTTCATTTCCAACGGGAGACTGTCAGGATATTTGTCACGAGTAATCCCGTCAAATGTCCAAATTGCCGTGTTCAGCGTATTGCCTTCGATGTAGCTGCGATACGTCCACTCCTTACCAACATTGATTCCGCTATCCGCGTTGAGACCATTGCGATCCATGAACCTCAAGTCACCGTAGACCGGCACCCGGGCACGCAGTTCTCCTTCGGCCGCTCCCAGTGTATAGCGGACGTCTTGACCTTTCTCAGTTCGTCGTACTGCGTGAGAATGTCCCCGCGCTTCGTTGGTACGGCCATTGCCAGCTTCATCAACAACGAATTCATGCTGATGAAATGACTCGACACTGGTTTCTCCACTCCGAATTTTGTTCTTCTTGTCAAGCACTGTTTCTTTGGCCTGGACTGAGTGGTCGTGGTCGAGTCCACGGACAACGAAAAAGTAGCTGACGCTTCCCATGAACAGCAAGAGAACTGTTCCCACAAAAATAAAACCAACGATCCGACCCAAAATAATCTCGTGGGCTCGCACCGGCTTGGTCACCACCGTGTAGATAGTCCGCGCATTAATATCGTTCGGCAAACTGAACGCGCTCAAGAACATGGCCAAACCTAAGACCAAGTAACTGGACGCGGTCAACACGAAGCTCAGGTATAGGCGTGCCGGATGTGTACTTTCCACATCTAAGAACCAGCCGCCAAACAGCAGTAGCAGTACAAAGACAGCAAAGACAACGATCACCCGCTTCCGGATGGCCTCCTGAACTGCTAAGCGGGCGATGGCCAGGATGCGGCGTAGCGAAGTACTCCATAAATCGGTAACACCAGTAAAGATGGCGCCGGCGACTACGTAAAAAGCTTCCAACGGACCATGACGGAAAAGCGAGTAGAGATAGCTAAGGAAGAGAGCGATCAAAACAACAACAATCGTTGCTACCACGAACTGTTTGAGCGCACCGCCAAACCATTCAGAAAAGGTAAAAAATTCGCTTGTGTCAACAACCATGCTCTTGGCCCATTTCCCGCCGTAAACTCACTTTTTGCGACTCAGCGGGTCCTTATTACACACCATGCAACTTTAGTCTGTGAAAAACGAGTAGGTCACCCCACCGGTTCGCTAAGATTTCTCCTCAACCGAATCAGCCTCGTCCGCATCAACTGCTGGGGTCTCGGTTGCCGCCGCATCAGCTTCTTCTTTGTGAACTCGCTTACCCGGCCGAGCAGCACTGTCTCGAACAATGTCAAGAAACAAATCTTCCAGCGTGGTGGTTGGATGATCCATGGTAATCAGTTCACCATTATGCTTCTCAATCACATTACGAATCTCGTCCTCTGCTTCGGCACTCAAACCGCTGGCCTGTACCTGGGTGACATCCTGGACCGAGAGTAAATTATCGACTCGCCCCAGTTCCTTTAATTCACCCTGATGCAAAATAGCGATGCGGTCACAAACATCTTGCACATCAGCAAGCAAGTGACTGCACATCAACACTGTCTTACCCTGCTCACGCAACTTAATAATAAGATCCTTCATTTCTCGCGTACCAATCGGGTCCAGCCCTGTCGTTGGCTCATCGAGTAAAATCAACTCGGGATCATTGATCAAAGCTTGCGCCAATCCAATGCGACGAGTCATTCCCTTGGAGTATTCTTTTAACTGGCGCCGCTTAGCCCACTCTAAATCAACCATTTCAATCAGTTCGTCGATGCGATCCTGACGTTCCTTAGCCGACATATCGAATAAGCGACCATAGAAGTCGAGTGTTTCCTCGGCATTCAAGAATTTGTACAAGTACGATTCTTCAGGCAAATAACCGATTCGTGCATTCTTCGCCACATCCGTGGCATCAACTCCAAACGTATAGGCATGACCGCTAGTCGGAAACAATAAGCCCAAAAGCAACTTGATCGTTGTTGACTTGCCCGATCCATTTGGGCCTAACAGACCAAAAATTTCGCCGCGGCGGACTTCCATGTCGAGAGCTTTAAGCGCTCGCACCTTGGGGCGACCCCAAAAATCGCGGTAAACCTTAGTCAGATTTCGCGTTTCAATAACGACTTCTGGCTGGTCCGGTTCGCTCACTACCGATTCATTCGCTGCTTCCGAGGTGGCCATAAAAATGGTCTCCTAAAACCTGCTGTTTCTCTCGTCATGGGGGCTACCGAAGTCAGTACCCGGATCGATGTACGACCGACCATCCCAATGCTTACGAAATATTGTTTTCTACGACCGTGACAGCGGATTAGTTCAATGACCTCATCATGCGATGGATGTTCGAGAAAACTACTTTTCCACTCGCAACAGGTCACATGTTCACTATAAAACAGCTGCTATTTAGCCGCAAGGATTATCCGTCCCGGAGTGCAATCACACCCCGAGACGACTTTAATTGTCGGCCATCCCCAAGACAATTCTTCACCATACCGTTACACTGCGATCAACTGATAGAAGGAATCCGCCAGTCCTATGAA